>JAWVFR010000013.1:0-3140 GCA_033855845.1 Solirubrobacteraceae bacterium | reverse complement strand
CGCGACGCGACGCAAGATCGTCCGGGTGCACGCCGCGACCATCCTCCCACTGCTCGGGCTCTACATCGCGCTTGCCCCGTGGGCCGTGCCAGTGGTCTTCGGCGAGCAGTGGAGCCCGGCCATCGTCCCGTCCCAGATCCTGGCGGTCGCCGGCATGGTCGCCGCGATCGTCACCGGTCTCGGGCCGATGATGATGGCGGTCGGACGGCCGGGCGCGCTGCTGGCGTTCAACACGGTGGCGTGCGCGATCTACGCGACGATGGTGTTCCTGCTCGCCCCGCTGGGCATCATCGCCGTCAGCATCGGCGTCGCAGGGTTCCACCTCGTCACTCTCGCCGCCTCGCAATACCTGCTGCTGGACCGCATCTGCGGGATCCGCACTCGGGACACGGCGGCGGAGATCGGGCCTGCCATCCTCGCGACCGCCGTCACCACGGCCATCACGGCGGCCGCCGCCAACGCGCTCGACCCGATCGGCGTCCCGCCGGTCGCCGTGGTCTGCATCGCAGGCCTGGCCGGAGCGGGCGCCTTCTGCTGGATCTTGCGCGCCGCGTTCCCCGACCTCGCGGCTGAGATGATTTCGCTCGTACGCCGGGTCCTTCCCAGCCGTCTCCGAGCACCCTCGCGGCTCCGGCCGGCGGCCACACCCGCGCCGCAGGGGCGGGCGTAACCGTGGCCGTCGCGCAGGCACCGGCCGCGGCCGGCACGGTGGAGGCCACCGGCGACCTCCATGCAGTCCTGGACCCGCTCCCGATCGGGATCTTTGCGGAGTGCTCGGTGGACCAGCTCGCGGGGATGGACGCCGCGCTGGAGGTCGTAGGCGCGAGCCTCGTGCCCATCGGGGACGTCGCGGCCGGCCCGCGGCCTGTCCCGGCCCTCCTGCTCGGCGTCGCGGCCATCATGCGCCGCTCCGAGGATCAGCTGGCCGAGCTCCTGGCGGGCACGGCCCCAGCGCCGATCCTGCTGTTCCCCGAACGCCGCGAGGTCGCCGGTGATCTTGCGGCGGCACTCGCGCGCCTCACGGGCGAGGGCGTGCAGACCGGCGCACGCGACGTCGTCAACAGCTTCCGCATCGAGCAGCACCCGCAAACCGGGCCGCTCGCAGGAGTACGGGTCGACGAGCGCATCGTCCGCGAGCTCACGCCCTTCAGTCCCGGCCCGGCCACCCAGCCGGTCATCTCCTGCGATGGGGGGGCGGTGGTCGCCGTTCGCAACGCCGCCGACGGTCGCCCGGTCTGGATGACCGCGCAGCCGGTGCTCGAGGGCTTCAGGCGCGGCGAATGCCTCAAGTACCGCATTTGGGGACCACGGTTCCTGGACCTGCTGCCGCTGCTCCTCTTCGCTCGCGACGCGCTGGGCCCATCCGCCTGGCGCTCGGGCCCACCTCGCGCCGCCCTCATGATCGACGACCCGAACCTGCGCTCCCCGCGTTACGGACACGTGGACCTCGCGGCGCTCACGGAGGCCGGTCGCCGGGAGGACTTCCACACCATCATCGCCATGACGCCGCTGGATGCGGGCAAGAGCCGCCGCGCCGCGTGCCACCTGATGCGCAGGTCGGCGGACCAGCTGTCGTTGGCGATGCATGGCGTGTGGCACACACACCACGAATTCGCGCAGGATGTCCCGGTGCCGGACGCCGTTGCGCGCCTCGGGGCCGGCACGGCCTGGATGCAGCGCCACGAGCGGCGCACCGGCATCCCCTGCCCGCCGGTCATGACGTTCCCCTTTGGCAGGGCCTCATCCGCTTGGCTGACGGCGATGCGGTCTGCTGGGCTGACAGCAGCCATCGCCAGCCCGGCGTTCCCCTTCGTGGAGGACCCGGCCAGCGTGGCGGACGCCACTTACGAGCTGCTGCCGGCAGAGATGAGCCACCAGGGGTTCCCGATCCTCGGCCGGACGTTCCTCCACAGCCGGCTCGACGTGCTGCTCTTCAACGCCTGGCTGGGCCGGCCCAACGTCGTATATCTCCATCACGAGGACCTCGCGGAGGGCCTGGAGCCGATCGTGGAGGTCGCCCGGCTGCTCAACCGCCACGTCCGCCCCGTCTGGTGCGGGGCGCAGGAGATGACCGACCAGAACTTCCAGACCGCCGATCGCCATGGGACGCGCGCCTTCCGCGCATTTTCAAACCGCATCTCGCTTCCCTCGGAGGCGGGCCCGACAGTGGTGTGCAAGCCACGCGCCTACACCCGCGGCGAGCAGGCCTGGCTGGACGATGAGGCGCTCGATGCCGAACTGCACTCGGAGGGACTGGCTGCGTGGCTTCCCCCGCGACCTGACTCGGCACTGGTGACGTTCGGCCCGTCGCTTCGCCCCGTCACGCAGCAACGTCGCCCGCGCGCCCCCGCGCGTGCGCGCGCGCGAAGGCTTGCCACAGAGCTGCGCGACCAGCTGGCCGGCCGGCGCCCTCGCTGACCGTTCCGCTACGCGCGAACCGACAGGGTGCGAGCCGGTGCTCCGGCGGCGATGTGCGCAGCGGCAACCGACCCGCTCAGGACGCTCCCCGCGCCGAGCCAGCCGTCCGCCGCGATGACCGAGCCCGGCAAGACCACCGCGTTGGCCCCCACGGCCCCGTTGCGCTCGATGACGACCGGCGCGGAGATCAGCGCCTGCTCGGGTTCAGGCGCCATCGAGCCGAACCGGTAGCGGAACGTGTCCGCCGGGTCGTCCAGGTTGCGGTGGTGATGTGACAGGGACACGACGCGCGCGCCCGTCGAAACCGTGACGTAATCCCCGATGCTCACGCCTCCGTGGCCGAGGATGACCGCCTGCGAGGACAGGTGGCAGCAGGACCCGACGACCACCTCACCCTCGCGATGGGAGAACCCCGAGGTGGGCCGGCGCGCGACCTTGCGCAGCCCGACGTGCGGTGGGCCTGCGGAGATGAGGACGTTCTTGTCAACGTATGTCCGGTCGCCGAGGCTGACCCACTCGGGGTTGACGAAGGACACGCCCGTGTCGATCCGCACCCCCTCGCCCATGAAGGCCAGCCGACGTCGCCACCAGCGCGTTCGGAGCGCGTCGCCGAGGGCCCCGGGAAGGTGCGTCACGATGGCGAGAGCCATGTCCGCCGGAGCCTCGGCGAGAAGGCGGGCTCGGCGAACAACGGCGCTCATCGCAGTTCGAGTGGCCGGGCG
>JAWVFR010000012.1:0-4557 GCA_033855845.1 Solirubrobacteraceae bacterium | reverse complement strand
CTCTAGACGGAGGACTCCCCATGGACCGCAACCTCGCCCGCAAGAACGTCCGCACCGGCCTCATCGTCGGCGCCCTGTCCCTGCTCATGTTCGGCCTGTCCTTCGTGGCCGCCGCGATCTACGTCTCCTAGGCGATGGCCGACGAGATCCAAGCCGAGGCGCCGCCCGTCGGGGAGGAGATCCACCTTCCCGAGCCGTCCATCCTCCCGCTGCTGGTGGCCGTCGCGATCACGATCGCGCTGGTCGGGGTGACCACGTTCTGGCCGCTGATCCCGTTCGGCGCGATCGTGGCCCTGTGGTGCATCGTGCGCTGGATCCGCGACACGCGGCGCGACATCGCCGAGCTTCCGCTCGAGCACTAGTTGACCGCCGCCTGCGGGCGGCGATACGTTGGCCCCGTGGAGCGCGGGCGGTGGCATCCCGTCGTGGCCCTCTGCGCCTGCCTCGCCGCGGGCGCCGGAGCCTCGGCGGCGAGCGCGGCGCCGGGGCGCATCCTCACCCAGCGCGACGGCGACGCGCGCAACACGATCACCCTGTCGGCCCAGGGCGCCAAGGCCGTGCACGTCTTCGCGAGCGACGAGCCGGACGCCGTCGAGGTGACGGTCCGCTACCGCGACCGCCGAGCGTTCGTCGTCGACCACGCGCGGCGCGCGTACGCCTCGATGCCGCTGGCCGACCTGCTCGCGCGCTTCCGAACCGCCCGGGAGGCCAGCGCGAACACCGGCGGCCCCACCGACCTGCGTGCGCGTGTCCTGTTCCCGCCCGCGCCGCGGGTCGCCACGCTGGCCCAGCCCCTCGCCCTGCGCGGAGTCCGGGCGCGCGGCGTCGAGGTGCGCGGCGGGGACGCCCCGCAGCGTCTGTGGTTCGCCGACGGCGGGCCGAACGTGCCGGCGTCCCTGTCCACGCAGCTCGCGGGCATCGGCCGCCGCTCGACCCCGCTGGACCGTGCGCTGCGCACCCGCCTGGACTCCACCCTCCTGCGCGTCGAGGTCCAGCAGGGCGGGCGGTTCGTCCCCGTCCTGGAGACCACGTCCGTGGTCGACCGCGACGTGCCCGAGAGCGCCTTCGCGCCTCCGCGCGGGTTCCGCGCCATCGCGGCGGCGCAGCTGTTCGAGGACCAGGGGACGGCCAGGGCCGCGGCCCCGCCCGCGAACGTGGTCAAGGTCATCCCCACCAACCCCGTGTCCTCACGCCGGCGGATCTACAACCTGTACTGGGGGACGACGTTCGGCGGCACCTCGGGTGAGGCGTTCCGCACCTTCATGAACGACGCCACCCGCGAGTCGCTGCGCACCACCTACAGCCGCGGCCTGCGCCAGTACGGCATCCGCGGCAGCGCCGCGCTCAAGCGCTCACGACACGTGAACCGCGAGCCGCCGCGCGACATCGGGGGCGCCAACGTGGTGGCGCCGCAGCTGATGATCCAGGGCCAGCAGGCGGCGGGGCATGTGCCCCGGTACTGGGTGTGCTGCGGAGCGAAGGACCCCATCGTCGCGGTGTTCGTCAACGGCGACCGGATCGCGCCCGCGGCCTGGGGCGGCTACCACTTCTGGGTGATCACGGAGGCGGTGGCGGTGCCCTGGCCGCTCAGCCTCGCGGTGCACGCCGGCGTTCCCTACGAGCTCAACCGGGTCCCGAACGCCGCCATCTCCGGGAGCGGGGCAGCGCGGACGACCGGCCGCCAATCGGCCACCGGCGTCATGTCCCACGAGTACGTGGAGGCCGCCACCGACCCCTTCCCCTTCTTCGGCTGGATCGACCCGGCCAAGACGCCGCTGTGGACGGAGTCGGAGGTCGCGGACATCTGCGCCGCCAACACCGCCGTGAACGGCTTCACCTTCGCGCAGTACTGGTCGGAGACCGATGACCGCTGCATCCCGTAGCCGCCGGGTCGCCGGCCTCGCCGCGGCGGCCGCGATCCTGGCCCTGCCCGCCCCGGCGCAGGCGTTCAAGCCGCGCACCCAGATCTACCTCGCCAACCTGGCCACCGCCTCCCTGGTGCAGTTCGCGCGCGACACCGTGGAGATCGACGGCCGGGAGTACCCGGTGCCGGCGGCCGTCCGCAACTCGATCCGGCGCTATCCGCAGTACTTCCGCGGCGGGGTGATCGGCGCCTACGGGTTCCCCGACGTGCCCGGCGGCTGGGGCAACGTGCAGCGCGACACCCGCACGGCCAACGGCACGTCCGCCGACCGCGGCGCCGGGGGTGGCCGCTCGTTCAGCTGGGAGTGGCTGGACCACGTCCACCGCTCCGGGTGGGAGGCCTTCAACGCCTGCGCGGGCTGCGAGAAGGGCCAGCAGGCGCTGGCCTTCACCTACGGCTTCCTGGTCAACGCCGCCGGCGACGTCTGGGGGCACACGGTGGCCAACGAGGCGGCGGGCGGGCCGTTCCCGGTCCTGAGCACCAGCAACCTGATCCTGCGCCACCTGATCGTGGAGGAGTACGTCGCCCGGCACACGCCCGCGACCACCCTGACCATGGACGCGCCGGCGACCTTCATCTACAAGACGTTCATCGACGACCCCGTCGCCGCCGGGCTGGGGCGCGGCAGCTTCATCGACCCCATGGCGCGGCTGCGCACGCGCCTGGACGCCAAGCGCGACGACCTGCGCGGCCAGGTCCACGATCTGACCCACAAGTGCCTCGTGTCGGCCGGGGGCCGGTGCATCCAGCGCGGAACGCGCCCCCAGGACATCCCCAAGGTGGTCCTGCTGCGCCTGGAGGTGGAGATGATCCCGCCCTGGATCGCCGGCATCGACGCGCTGCTGCGCAACTACCCGACGTTCTCGCGCGAGCTGGCGCGCGGCCTGTTCACCCGCGACATCCGCACCTTCGTCGACGACGCGCTGACCGCGATCCAGACCATGATCGTCAAGAAGGGCCTGGAGATCGTGCTGGAGCCCTTCAAGCTGGGGATATTCGCCGGGGTCGCGGCGGACCTGCTGGTCAAGCTCGACCGCTTCGCCGTCTCCCAGCTGGAGGCGGTGCTTCCCCCGGGTCTGCGCGACAAGAACACCCGCACGGTGCTGGCCTCGCTCCTCTCCACGGTGTTCGGCGGTCGTCTCCCGCTGGACGTCATCCCGGTGCTCGCCGATCCCGCCCTCTACGTCAACCGGTCCAGCCTCGGCTTCGCCTCGGACACCAGCGCCAAGCTCGACCGCCTCATGGGGCTGGCCCGCGACGGCGTTCAGAACCCGAGCGAGCCGTTCGATCCCGAGCGCTTCGCCGCCGCTCGCAACGCGGTCACTCTGGCCAAGCTCACGCTGCTGGACGGCGACGGGCTCAACCAGGTGCTGGCCGACCACGGGGTTCCGCCGCGCTACGCGCGCGGCGACAACGTGATGCTCGGCTGGACGCGGTCGCTGGCCGGCGACCACCAGTGGCGCGAGCGCTCCACCCGCGACGGCCGCCGCTACGGCGAGGGCACGTTCCCCCTGTGGGCGGACTGCGCGGCGCGCACGCGGATCTTCCGGCCGCTGTTCCGCGACTGGGAGCACGGCGCCGACAACTTCCCCGACCTGGGCGACTTCCCCGCCGGCTGCCACGGCTGGACGTCGGTCAACGACGACGCCGGCCGCTACGCCGTGACGTTCGGCGCCGCGCCGGACGGAGCCGACGCGGTGACCTTCCGGCTGCGGCTGCGGGGCCTGGACGGCACCGGCATCCCGCTGGCCCGCGGGGCGCAGCGCCGTCCCACGGTCGCGACGGTCGCCGACGTGTACGCCCGCCGGCACCTGGAGACGGCGGCGGAGACGGTCTCGTTCACCTTCGAGACCGGCGGGCAGACCCGCCTCGGCGTCGGCGTCTACGGGGACGGGCGCCTGCTGCGCACCCTGCGGGCTCCGGGGCCGGTCGTGCTGGAGAGCGTGGGGGCGCGCGAGATCACCTTCAAGCTGGTGGGATCGGCGCTGCCCGGGGCCGTCGTCGGTGGATCGGGCACGAGCGCCTCCTGGTTCGCGCGCGTGTCCCACCTGCGCACGACGGCGGCGGGCTGGGAGACCGCCCTGTCCGCAGACGCGGCGGGGGTGGACACGGGGGCGCTCGCCCAGGCCGGCGGTGCGGCGAGCGCTGCGTTCGTCGCGGACTCGGGGATCGCGCTGCGCGGATCGGCGCTGGCGGTCCGCCGGTCGGCGGACCCGGTGGACTCGCTGTCCTTCCGCTACGAGCCCGGGCAGGACGGGGCGCTCCTCGGCCTCTCGGTCGAGGCCGACGGCCGGGCCGTGCGCACGCTCTCGGGCGGAGCGCAGGACGTCACCCTGACCGGCCTCAACGCCCGCGAGATCGCGTTCCGCTGGCGCGCCCTGAGCGCGCCCGCCCTGAGCGCCGCCATGGGCGCGCGCGTGACGAACGTGCGCACGACCACCGCGACCGGGACCCCGCCCACGCCCACGAAGCCGCCGGCTCCCCCGCCGCCCCCGCCCGTGTCACGGTCGGGCGTGGACGTGCGGGCCCCGGGCGTGCGTGTCCTGCGGGTGCGCGTGGTCCGGCGCGGGCGGAGCCGCACCCTCGTGGCGACCTTCCGCCTCACCGAGCGCGCCCGGGTCCTGCTGCGGGTG
>JAWVFR010000011.1:0-67889 GCA_033855845.1 Solirubrobacteraceae bacterium | reverse complement strand
CGCCAGCCGAAGTTGCGCCCGCGCGCGCGGCCCCGCCGCGCGAAGGTCACCTCCTCCACGCTGTTCTGGCCCACGTCGCCGACCGCCAGATCGCCGGTGGCGCGGTCGAAGGACCAGCGCCAGGGATTCCGCAGGCCGTAGGCCCAGATCTCGTCGCGGCCCGCGCGCCCCACGAACGGGTTGTCGCGCGGAACTCCGTAGCGCCGCGAGCCGCTGCGCCGGGGGTCGATGCGCAGCATCTTGCCGAGCAGCGAGCTCAGGTTCTGGGCGTTGCCCCGCGTGCCGTGCTGGTCGCCCCCGCCCCCGCCGTCGCCGAAGCCGATGTACAGCAGGCCGTCCGGGCCGAAGGCGATCAGGCCGCCGTTGTGGTTGGGCTCCGGCTGGGCCACGTGGAGCACCAGGCGCCGGGACGCCGGCGCCGCCCGGTCGGCGGAGGCGCGCCGGAACTCCTCGATCCGCGAGTCGCCCGACGTGTCGGTGAAGGAGACGTAGAACCGTCCCGTGCGGGCGTAGTCGGGCGCGAAGGCCATGGAGAACAGGCCCTGCTCGCCGCCGGTGCTGACCCGGCCCTGGAGGTCGAGGAACGGCGCGGGCAGCGTCCGCCCGTCGCGCACCACCCGGATCAGGCCCCCCTGCTGGACGACGAACAGCCGCCGGGCGTCGCCCCGCGGAGCGGTCACGTAGACCGGCTGGTCGAAGGTCCCTACGCGTTTGAGCCCGAGGCCCGTGCCGGCAACCGCGGGTGCCGCAAGCAGGCCGGCGGCCAGCACGGCCAGGAGGAGGGGGAGGAGGGTACGCATATGGGGAGAGTCGGCCGCCGAAACACGGGCTTCTCGTCAAGGTTGCGAAAACCCGGCGGCGCTGCGGCGAGCGGCGTCCAGGATCTCGAGCCCCGTCACCGCGTCGGCTGGGTCGACCGGTGGGGGCCCGCCGGTGCGCAGCGCGCGTTCCACCCCGGCGTAGAACGCGGGCCAGTTGCCCGCCTCGCTGGGGACGGGCGTGGACTCTTCGCCGCGCACCAGCCGGCCCCAGCGCTCCGGCGGCTCCACGCCCCATTCCCCGGCACCCGGCCGCGCGCCCGCGCGCAGCGCGTCCTCCTGCGAGTCGACCGCGTCGACCACGTAGGCGCCGCGCGTCCCGAGGACCCGCAGGCGCGGGCCGGGCGCGGCGGCCACCGCCGAGGCCCACAGGTGGCTGGTGACTCCGTCGCGGTGGCGCAGCGCGAGGAACACGTCGTCGTCGGCGCCGCCGCGCCGGGCGTCGATCTCGGCGTACACATGCTCCACGGGCCCGAAGAGGGTGAGGGCCTGGTCGACCAGGTGCGGGGCGAGGTCCAGCAGGATGCCGCCCGCCGGCGCATCGGCGAGGTCCCGCCACGCCTTGGTCTCCGGGCCCATCTCCGGCCGCCAGCGCTCGAAGCGCGACTCGAAGCGCAGCACGTCGCCCAGTTCGCCCTCGCGCAGGAGGCGCCGCAGCGTCAGCTGGTCGGAGTCCCAGCGACGGTTGTGGAACGCGGTGAGCAGCACGCCCCGCTCCCGCGCATGCGCGACCAGCGACCGCGCCTCCTCCGCCGTCGGCGCCAACGGCTTGTCCACCACGACAGCGACGCCCCGGTCCACCGCCGCCCGCGCCATCGGCACGTGGAGGTGGTTCGGAGCGGCCACCACGACGAGGTCCGGGCGCGCGTCCCAGACCTCGTCCAGCGAGGCCACGACCTGCGCCTCCGGATGGTCACGCCGAGCCAGCTCCTGACGCTCCGCACTACGAACCACGACAGCAGCCACCGCCAGACCCGGCGTGGACGAGATCAGCGCGGCATGAAAGGTCCGCCCAGCCAGGCCATAGCCCACGATCGCAACCCGAAGGTCCTCCACGGGGAAACCGTACCTAGCCCCCGCCGGCGCCCCGATTTGGGCCCCTAGGGGCATGTCCCGACTAGAAGGTGTCCTTTCCCACGGTGATCTGCGGGGGGGTATTTGCGGTCGGCCCGGGCGTGACGCCGGTGTACTCGCCGGTGATCTTGCCGTCGGCGACCGTCAGCTTGAGGAATCCGTACTCGGAGGCGTCGCCGTACTCGAAGGTCACGCCCGGGCCTATCTGCTCGCCGGGCGTCGATCCGGGTGCGAGCTGGTGCAGGTTGTGGTAACCGGAATTTCCGATTACCACGTACCGGATCGGCTGGGCGAGATCTGAGCGCGTGAACCTCTGGTAGTCGTGAACGTGGCCCGCGATGACCATGTCGGGAAGTCGCCCCGACGCATCGAACGCCGAGTCGAGCGCGTTGCCCATCTTCACGGACCCGCCGTGATGTGCGTCGATGCTATACGGCGGATGATGCAGCGTGACTATCATCGGGAGCTTCGGATCGGCGGCCTTGAGCTCGCCAGTGAGCCAGTCGATCTGCGACTGCTCCAAGTGCCCGCCCGATGGCACGTTGCTGTAGAGCCCGACGATCGTCACGGCCTGACACACGAGCGTCCAGTCACAGTAGGGCTGGGTCTGGACGTCGCGCCCATATTCCTCGTTTCCCGGCGGCAGCGCCGGCTTGCTCGCACAGAAGTTCGCCATCCACGTATCCAGCGGCGCTCTGCTGGGATCGTCGGTCGTGTCCCCGTCGTGATTGCCGGGGATGCTCAGAAACGGCACGGGCAGGTGAGCGTACGCCTCGTAGAACTGAGGATGCCACTCAGGTGCGTCGGCATTGAAATACACGACGTCGCCGACCGAGTAGACGAAGGACGGCGCCTCCTGCGCCTCCATCGCCAAGGCCACCGCGTTCTGAGGGTTGGGGTCCTTGACTCCGCCATGATCCCCCACGACAAAGAACGTGAGCGGGTCAGTCTCCTTAACGCCCAGGTCAGCCGCCTTCGCGCGTCCCGGCTGTCCCTGGGGAAGAGGCTGTATAGGAGCGGTAGGAGGAAATGACCGCTGGAGCTGCTCAGCCGCCGTGGTGGCGCCAATACCGACCTTGTGCCCGGCCACCTCAACTATAGCCATCGTGATGCCTCCCTTGCCTCATTGTTCCCCCGCTTCCACTATATGCCTTGGCGCCTGGTTCCGGTGAAAACGCTCCGTCCACGACTGCCGGTGGTTATCTCACCTCCGGCCTCGTTGTTGTCAAAGACCTTCTAAGTCCGGCGTCGGCGTACCCGAGCGCGGCGAGCTGCAAAGAGAGCTACGATCAGTCACTTCTGCCAGCTCGTCGTCGGACACGCCGCCGGGTTCATCAGCCTGTGGAGCGTGGATCCCGGCTCGGGCGCGCTGACGGCGGGCGAGACCCTCGACCTGCGCAACCCGAAGCCCGTCAACCCGTGGGGCCTGCACAACATCCGCGCCGTGCAGCCGTACGCCGACCGCTTCGCGGTGACCGGGTCGGAGGACGGCTACATCTGCGTGGTGGACGTGATGGAGTGGACGATCCTCAGCCAGACCGTCTACAACGCTTCGGCCCAGCGCGGCATCAACAGCGTCGCGCTCAGCCCGACGGGAGACCTGCTCGTGGCGAACTGCGCGGTCGGCGCGCAGGACAGCAACCTCTGGTACTTCACGCTGGACCAGAACCTCCTCCCGCGGCTGTCCGACCACGTCAACCTGCGGGTCGCTCCAACCGCGGCACAGGTGTTCAACTTCTCCTCGACCGAGGAGGGCGCGCTGTGGATGGGCTCGGTGAGCGGCGGAAAGCTGGACGTCGCCGGCTACGACCAGGTGACGAGCCCGCTCGGCTCGGCCCTCGGCTATCAGGCCGGCGGCCAGCTCGCCCTCGTCAGCCACGACCTGTACGAGTACGCCACCGGCGGATAGCCGCCTACATGGCGGGCCGGAAGGTGACATTGCTCGGCAGGTTGCCGGTCGTCAGCGAAAGAGCCGCCGGCTTCCCGCCGAGGAAGTCCCCAACGGCTTGTCCGTAGTAGGTGTAGACCCACCGCGTCGGCATGCCGCCCGCGCCGGGGACCATGACGAACTGGAAAGTTCGAACCTGGATTGCAGCCTGGACGGCATCCATCCACACGTCCGGCTGGAACATCCCGGTGAGGTAGTTGTAGGTCTGCCACTGCTCGACCGCGTTCGAGTAGGCGGAAGTGAAGGCGGTGACCACTCGCTGCTCCTGGGACGGGTCGAGCCGGGAGAGCTTGTAGTAGATGAGGTTGACCTTGGCGAGCCAGTTGGGATCGCCGGCGATCAGCTTGTTCAACTCGACGTTGATGAAGCTGCTGGCCGTCACCCTGTCGGCGAGCTGCTGCGCCCATGACGCGGGGTTGTTGTCGAGGTAGTCCTGGAAGGTCGTGCCCGGAGCGTTCGGGTCGGTGCAGTTGGCCGGAAAGACCGTGTCGTACAGGCTGCGGCTGGCCTGGAGCCCGTAGCCGCCGGCGAGCCGCGAGTGCCACCAGGCGTCGGCTGTGGACTGGTTGACCGTGCCCCCGAAGCCGTACAGGGAGCTGCGCGATATCGCGGAGCTCGCCAGCGCCGCCGCGACCGAGTCGGTCTGATCGGCGTCCACCGGGGCGACCGCCGGCGCGGCGGCCGAGGAGAAGAAGGTGCTCTGCACCGACGGGGAGGCCTGGAGCTGCGCGGTGAAGGCGCTCTGCACCGCGCCGGGCACGGAGTCGGCCTGGAGGTTGTAGAGGTTGTCGACCGAGTACCCGGGCGGAGGCCCGACTGCCTGCCACACCACCGCGCCGCGATCGCTCGGGCCGTTGCCCTCGGCGATCTCCAGGTTGCCGCCGTTCGGGAGGCTGGCGAAGAACGCGCGTGGCACCGAGCCCGACCCGTGCGGGCCGCTGTTCCACAAGAGCTGACCCTGATGGGCGGGATCCGTACCCTGGTACACGCAGAGGTTGCCGTCGCCCTGCATCACCGCATAGAAATCGCCCGTCGGCTCGGATGAGGCTCGGAAGCAGTAGGACCCAGCGCCCTGGTTGCTCGGGCCGGTGCCGGCGTAGACGCAGAGATTGCCGTCCGCCTGCATGATCGCGAAGTACCCCCCGTCCGGGGTGACGAGGATGTCGTTCGTCGCGAGGTACTGCCCTGGTCCAAGGAAGGAGAGCGTGGCTCCCATGAGGCTCACGCGGGCGTCGGGGTTGGCGCGGGCAGGCCGGCCGCGAAGGGCACGCCGTGCTCCTGCATGAACTGCTCGACGGGCGAGGGCGCCTTCGGCTGGGGCAGGAAGAGCGCGACGATCGTGACGACGAGGCCGGCGATCGCGAACACCGACGCGGCGATCATCGCGGCGGCCGATTCGAGCACGATCCCGAGCACCAGCGCGACCGTCATCGCCGCGTTGGCGGCGGCCAGGATCCCGTCGAGCACCGCCTGCGTCACGCGGCCCGCCTTGATGTCGTTCGCGAAGTCGATCGTGCTGAGCACGGTCGCCACGGCGGCGACCGCGACGCCCACCCAGCCGACCACCTTCTCCGCCGTACCGAGCACCTTCGCCCAGATCGTCCCCTCGGCCACGACGGTGCGCGCCTCGGCGTCGAACAGTGGCGTCACCTCGTCGATCCCGCGCGCCAGGAAGTCGTCGTCACCGGCCAGGCCCTGGCCGATGTCGACCAGGTCGTCGAGCGACTGGTCGCGCGCGGAGAGCTCGACCATCTCGATGTAGTCGGGCAGCGTGGGCTTGGGCTGGAGCAGGCCGACGATCGCCTCGGCGGCGTTGCCGGCCAGGCCGACCGTGTCGTCGATCGCACGCGCCTTCTGGGTATCCGACAGCTTGTCCCAGCCGACGAAGGCGACGACGACCGAGAACACGCCGCCCGCCCAGGCGATCAGGAACATCGCGCGGCTGGCCGTGCTCAAGTTCGGATACTCGCGGGCGAAGGCCTCCGCGGCCTCCTCGCCCTGGCGTACGATCGATCCGCCCTTTACCTGCACGAACAGCTCCGCCATCTCCTTTGCCAGGACCGTGAAGCCGCCAAGGTAGTCGGCGGCCTGCTGGACGCCGTCGGCCACGACCGTGCGCTGGTCCCCCGGGTCACCCCCGGCCCCGCTGCCGTAGCGCGCGGCGAACGCGCTCAGCGTCTCCGGCAGCCACTCCATCGTCCAGTCGACGTCCTGGATCGAGGTCTGCAGCGACGTGTTGAACAGGACCCCGGCGATCAGCCGGCGCTGGTAGGTCGCGGCGGATGCGCCCGTGGGGTCGAGCGCCTGGAGCAGCGCCGTCACGCCGCTGACGGGGCTCGCGTCCCTGGCCGCGGCGATCCGGTTGACGGCGGACGTCAGCGGCTCTCCCGTCGAGACGTAGTCCAGCAGCTGGGCGGCCCAGTTCGGGCCGTCGGCCGTGTAGAGAGCGAGGCGCGGCTTGGCCGTCAGGTACGCCGTCTGGAACAGGCCCTGCATCTGGCGGGCGTACTCCGTCGACTGTCCCAGCCCGGTGGAGAGGAAGTCCGTGAGCGCCGCGCGCTGAGAGTCGTCGAGATGGGTGTCGGGGGCCGCGGAGCCGGTTAGGCTGTCCAGCCCCTGCGTGAGGTAGGCGAGCGCCAGCTGCTGCTGGTACCACGTGAGGTCGGGCTGGATCAGCTGCTGGCGCGAGGCGGGAAGCACGGGCGCCTGCTGGCCGAAGAGGTCGCCGAGCCACGAGCTCTCGTCCGGGCTCTGGGCGATCGCCCACTTCATGCTCTCGACGAGCAGTGCGTTGCTCTCGTCGGACACGGACTGGTCCGGAACGAGCGAGAGCAAGTCGGCCAGCGAGAGATTGGCCGGCGCCGAGCCACGAACGTCGCGCGCCGGCTCCGACGCCGGTACGGCCAGGCCCGACGCGGCCTGGCCGCCGAAGAGGTACGCGCCCGTACCCGCCTGGTCCTGGCAGGTCGCGGTCACGCTGCCGGCGAACGAGTCGCCGAAGGTCGAGAACGTCAGCGTGCACTCCAGCAGGAGCGAGTCGTCGATCAGGCACAGCACGGACGACTGGCTGCTGGCGGACAGGCCGAGCACGAGCCTGTCCTGCCCGTCCGTCGAGAGCACGACACTCGAGGAGAGATCCTGCTCGTCGAAGGTCACGTACGTCTGCGGGACGGTGCCGCCGGGCGGCAGCGTGTAGCCGAGCTGGAACCCGATCCCCGGTTGCCACGCCGACGGCGGCAGCGTCGAGGGATCGGTGCCAACGGGCTGGCGGGCAGTCGTGATGCTCGTCGTGTAGTTCGTCGGCGGGAGCGCTCCGAAGAAGACCGCCCGCGGCTCGGCCGCGTGGCCGCTCGGGCCGACCGCGACGCTCCCGTGACACTCGAGGCTGTCGGGCGAGATGAAGAGGTGCCCAGCGCAGAAGCTGCCGCCCACCTCCTCGCTCCAGGTCACCGTTCCGCGGCCGTAGCTCACGTGGTGGACCACCCGATCGCCGAGCCGGAGCCAGCCCTCGCCGAAGACGACGAACGGGAACTCGGAGTCCGGCTCCATCCGAACCGCGTCGGCCGAGCGCCGGTAGCCGAACAGCGGACGCCGGATCCAGGTCGCGCTCACGCCAGCGCCACGGCGAACTGGCCGCCCCCCGGCACGGGCGGCGCGGTCTGCGGGGGGAGCCCGTCGACGAACGGGATGATCGTGTCCGACATGAAGTCGTCGAGCGGGTTCTTCGGCTTCACGAGGAACATCGCGATGATCCCGACGACCAACCCGATGATTCCGAGCACCGCCGCCGCCATCGCGAACACCGTGGTAGCGACGAACACGTCGATCACCATGCAGACCGTCATGACTATGTTGGCGGCGGCCATGATGCCGTCGAGCGCCTCCTTCGTCGGCGACGCGCCGTGGCGGATGTCGTTCACGAAGTCGATCGTGCTCAGCACGGCGAAGGCGGCCGAGACCGCGATGCCCACCACGGCGACGATCTTGCCGGCGTTCTCGAAGACGGATTCCCAGAACGTTCCCTCGGTCTTGATCACCTTGCCGGTGGCGTCGAAGAGCTCCTCCGTCTCGGAGGCGCCGTTCTTGATCCAGTCGTCGTTCAGCGGCTCCCCGAAGTCGTTGACGCTCTCCACCCAGTCCAGCGCGTCGGGACCGTTGCGCCACGCCTGGAACTTGTTCCAGCCGTCGATGCCCATCTGCTTGAGGCCGGTGATGATCCCGGGGACGGCTTCGGCCGCCGACAGCCCAAGCTGCACGACTGACAGGATCGCCTTCGCCTTGTCCTCGGGTGAGAGCGCCTTCCAGTTCTGGAAGGCCTTGATGGCCATGAAGACGCCCCCGCACCAGGCGATGAAGAACAGGCCGTTCGCCAGCGCCCCCAGCTTCGGGTAGGCCTGCAGGAGGGCGCTCTCCGCGTTCAGGGTCTTCTGGAGGATGTTGGACCCGTTCGCGTTGATCACGAAGTCGGCGAGCTGTGAGGCGACCATCGTGAGGTCGCCGCCGAGCTGGGCCTGGAGCTCTTCGATCTGCTGGGCGAGGAGCTTCGCCTCATCGGGAACCGTCTGGCTCTGGGCGACTTCCGTGAGGAACTGCTGGAGGAAGTCCGGCAGCCAGCTCATCACGGTGTCCTTGTCGATGAACGAGGTTTGCCGCGCGCTGTCGCTCAGGACGGACGACATCAACGCCTGCATGTACTGGCCGGCGAGGGTGCCGGCCGTACCCTCGAGCGCGGACAGGAGCGTGGCGAAGTTGTTCGCCGGCGTCATCGTGCCCGGCATGCCCGCGGCGCCCCACACCCGGTTGACCATCAGGCTCAGCGCGGCTGGGCTCGTAATCGCCGCGTAGAGCTGCTGCGCCCAGTTCTCGCCGTCAGCCGCATAGAGGGCAAGCCGGGGCTTCGCGGTGACGAACGCCTCGAGGTAGATGCCGGACTGCTGGGTGGTGAAGGCCGGCTCCTTCGCCATCCCGGTCTGGAGGTAGTACTTGAGCTTGAGCTTCTCGTCGTCGTTGAGGTTGACGCTGGGGGCGTTGGGGCCGGAGTAGTTCGAGAACGCGTAGCCGAGGTAGGACTTGCCGAAGCTCTGCTGGTAGAAGTCGACGTTCTGCAGCACGAGCTGCTGGCGGTCGGGGCTGAGCACCGGGGGCAACTCGCCGAAGTACTTGCTCGTCCAGTCGCTCTCGTCGCTGCTCTGAGAAAAAGCCCACTTCATGTTCTCGACGAGCATCGCGTTCGCCGTGTCGCCCACGCTGCTGTCCGGCACGATCGTCATCAGCTCCGCGATCGACAGCGGTTGGTCCTCGAGGTCGGCCGCGGTCAGGGCGATCGGCGCGGGGGCGCCGAACGCCACCGGTCGGTCCGCGTCCGACCCGACGGCCGGCTTCCCCGTCCAGAGGTAGCTGCCGGACCCCTGCTGGTCGGCGCAGATCGACGTCAGGGCCCCGCTGAAGGTGGGGACCGGCGCGAGCTGGTCGAACGCGATCGTTCCGTTCAGGTAGAGGGATGGGTCGAACACGCAATAGACGTCGGGATCGAGGTTCAACAGCAACACGGTCTGCTGCGTGTGGCGGTCGATCGACCAGCTCGTGGCCACGCTGATGTCCTGTCCGTCGAGGCAGACCACCGGCTGGGGCACCAGCCCGCCGAGCTGTTGGGTGTAGCCGATCTCGAGGACGAGCCCGTCCTGCCACGCATCGGGCGACAGCGAGCCGGGATCGGTCCCGGCCGGCTGGCGCTGCTTCGTGATGCTCGTCGCCCAGGGCACCGGCGTGATCGTCGTGGCGACGAGTGGGAGCTCGACGGCATCCTGGGAGGAGGAGCCCGCGTAGACCGTGCCGTGCAGCTCGGTCCCGCCTTTGTCGAAGGAGAGCTGCCCGCTGCTGAAGCGGCCGCTCGTCTGCTGGGCCCACGAGATTCCGTCGCCGGTCAGCCGCGGGCGCAGGATCGGAAGGTCGTCGACCTGGAGCCGCCCGCTGTCCAGGTGGACGCCGCCGACGCCGTGGCCCTCGACGTAGAGTGCGCGCTCGGAGTCGTAGACGTGGCAGTGGTAGGTCTGTCTGAGCACATGCGGGTCGAAGCGGGGGCGCTCGAACATCTTGAGCGCGGGGGTGGGAGCATGGATGGGAGCGCCGGACACTCAGCCAACCTTCACCAAGCCGATCTGACTAGTCAAGGAATCCGTTCGCAACTCATCCCAGAACGTGCATAGGACGTCAAAGGCGTCTCGATAGTCCGGCTCGCTTTGAGTTCCGTGTGAGCGTGGCACTCTGCACCAGCATCCCGGCTTCCCAAACGTGGAGGTCGTCTGATGCCGCACAACCGGGGACACGCCACAAGCCGAAGTACGTCGGCGTCGTCTCCTACAAGGAACACACGAAGTGGGTCGGGACGCACCGACGATCGCGACGTACCGGGCAGCCGAGCAGCGCTGCTTGGCCGAGCTGCGCGAGGAGTCCAAGAGGGCGAGGCGTGCCGGCGCTCGCCACTCCACCAGACGAACTGCGGGATTCCGCTCGCACGGCAGCTCAGGGGTGCTCGTGGCAAGCGAGCGGCTGCAATAGCGGCTACAAAGAATCCGGCCGGTCCTGCAACGGTTCTGCAACGGCCAGACCGCTATTCGTTCCCAACACGGCCTCCCCGACGACCGCGCTTTCGCGCATTTCGCCCGGGTTCGCGGGCCTTTCAACCTGAACCCCGGTATGGCGCCCGGTTCAAACTGGCTCATATTTGCAGGCTTCTTTCGCGGCGAAATCGGGGCGATCGGTTCAAACCCCGTAAACACGGCGATTCCGGGGGTCTGCAACGAGTTTGCAACGGCCGTGCCGCAGGCAGGCCGGGCGCCGCGCGCGCGAAACCCGCTGTATGCCATATCGAACACACGTATTAGGAAAGCCGACAGTCCGCCCAGGGTGGCACAGGGTCGAACCCGCGTTCAGCACTGCACCATCGCGGTACCGCCCACGCTGCTTCGCGCAGGGCTAACCCGTGGGTGCTTGCCCCATCCGCGCGGGGCGCGGCTTATTCCGGTCCCGCGTCAGTTCGAGGCGCGGATCTTGCGGATCTCTGCCTGGCGCGTGCCTTCGTGCTTCTCGCTCGAAAACTCGGTGAGCACCCACAGGACGGTGTCGCCATCGTTTAGAAACGTGCTGTCCATTCCCGTCGGCGTCTCCGCACCGTTCACGACCAGCTCCCACCAGGTGTTCCCCGCGGCGGTCGTGCTATTCAGCGTGAGGAGCTCGTAGCCGAAGGTTGAGCCAAAGTACTCCACCGTGAAGCGCAGCATGATTTCTAGCGGGGGCGGGGGGCTCCCGGAGTTCACGTTGTAGGCCACTTCCATCAGCGTCTGGACGTTCATCCCGGCCTGATACGGGACAACAACTTGCGGGACGGGTCCGCCGCCGGAGATTTCGAGGGTGATTGACACGCACTGCTCCTCAGGTCGGGTCGGCAGGATGCCTACATCGACAAACATCGCCTTGAGCAATTCCACACTCTCATATCAATGAGCGTGACGCAAACTCTTCAGCATCTATGGCAGTCGGTACCGACCGGACACCGACGAGCTGCCAGACCCCGGTCCTCGATCGTCGGCACTGACGCGCGTGCGCGAGGGAACAGGCCGCGGTCGAGCATGATTTGCTCAGTGCCGCGAGGAACGCACGAGCGCGAACACCGGCCTATTGACACTTTCACCTTTGTCTATGTCCAGCCTGTAGACGCGCCTGCTTGTCGTGGGAGCGGGCATCGTGCGCGCGGTGTCTCTTCGCGCTCGCTTCGGACGACAAGCGGAAGCTGTCGCCCGTCACGAAGGCTTACCCATGCGACCTGACGGTCTGCGCGACTTGTAGGCGGAAGCGAAATGCTCACGCTTCCCGACTGCGCCACAGACCTGGCTAGACGAAGAGGCATCTCGAGCCGTCGTCGCGATGGGCAGTGCTGAACGCGGGTTCGACCCTGTGCCGATCGCCACCCTGCGGACTGAACAAGGCGCTGCGACTACTGCTGTTCAGCTCCGACGATGCGACGCGAACCCTCAGGGAGCTCTGTTCGGCTCACGGCTTGCGATTCATTGGAGACCGCTGACCCCTTGCTCATTACGGGGCGAACAGCGATAGCGGGCGGGTGAGTAGCCGGCCGCCAATTGTGGCCTTTAGCGTGGTGCGCATCGACCCGTGGCCGGCGCGAAGGAGGCGGCGGCCGGTCGGGTTCAGGCGCAGCAGGATTCGAGACGCCTGGCCGGGGCGCAGCGAGAAGCGGGCCTGCGCGAGCACCGGCGCCGGGCGCCGGGCGGTCTGGCGCAGGCCCGAGGCCGGGGTGGCGGTCAGAGCAAGCAGGCCGCGGCAGGGATGGGCTCGGCAGGTCGCTGTGAGGACCACGACGCCGCCGCGGCCGACGCGCGCTCGGCCGCTCGGGAGCGTGAGGACACCCAGGAGCGGGCGCTGGGGGGTGCAGCACCGCGGTTGGAACGGCGCCGATGGGTCAGGCGGCGCGCCGGTTGAGCCGAGGGGCGTACTGGACCCGCCCGGGTTTCCGCCGCCGGACCCGCCGCCGGACCCGCCGCTCGTCTGCTGGCGGACGGGGATTGAGACGGTCGAGGTGTCGACGCTCGCGGCGCCCGCGACGTTGGTAGCGCTGACCCGGCACGACAGGGCATGCCCGCCGTCTGCGTCGATCGCGGTGTAGGAGTTGGCAGTGGCGGCCGGGAGCGCCGTTCCGTCGCGCAGCCACTGGTACGTGTAGGTCTGGACCTGGCCGCCGTTCCAGAATCCACTGGTGCACGTCAGCGCGCTGTCGACCTGCGGCGTCCCGCTGATGTGCGGCATCTCTTTGATCACCGGCGGCGCGGGCGGGCCAAACCGCGCCCATCCTTGTTGTCGACTGTAGGCCGTCGCAACGAAGCCTCCGCCCGCGAACAGCTCGTTGTCGGCGTTGGTGAGGAGGGAATGCACGGCGACGCCCTGCATCTGTGGGTCGAACGGGGTCGCGTTGGCGCTGAGCGGGTCGAGCGCCGCCAGGTATGTGCGCGGCGCGCTGTTGGCCCCGATGGTGGTGAAGCTGCCACCGGCGTACACCGTGCCGTCGGGCGAGGTGGCGAGCGAGATCACGGGAGAGGAGACGGGCTCGTAGGGATCGATCGGGTTGGGGTTCCAGCTCGTGGCGTTGGCGACGCCGGGGTCGGGGGCGAGCGCGGCAAGGTTGTGGCGCGCGGCATTGTTGGCGCCGATGGTCGCGAAGCTGCCGGCGAGATAGACGGAGTGGTCGGGCGTGGGCGCGAACGCGAACACGACGACCGACGCCCTCGACCCGTCGCTCCGGCGCGCGTTGGGGTTCCATGCGGTGGCGGCGGCGGTGGCGGGGTCGAGCGCGGCGACGCCGTTGCGCGTGGTGGGGACCGAGCCGATGGTGTCGAAGTCGCCGCCCACGTAGAGCACCTTCTCGTCGGGTGCGAGCGCGAGCGCCTGGATGATCGGGCTCAGCAGCGTCGCGGTCGGCGCGGGGTTCCAGGTCGTCGCCTGGCCGGTCGCGTCGATGGCCGCCAGGCCGGTGCGCGATTGCGAGTTGCTGCCGATCGTGGTGAACGCTCCGCTGACGAACAGCGGCCCGCCGGACTTGGGCGCGAGCGCGTACACCTCGCGGTTGGGACTGGGGTCCCAGGAGGTCGCCTCTCCCGTGCTGGGATCCAGGGCCGCGAGGTTTCTTCGCGCCACCGAAGTGGTCCCGATGTGCGTGAACTGGCCCCCCACGTAGACGGTGTCATCGGACCCCACCGCCATCGTGAAGACGTAGCCGTCCACGCTTGGCGCCCACGGCCTGAGCATGCCGGTCGTCGCGTCGAGCGCGGCCAGGCCGTGACGCGGCTGCAGGTCGATGGCGTCGACGCTCGCGTACAGAGTCCCGTCAGGAGCGAAGGCAAGCGCGCCAGCTTCCATTGCGTGAATGTCCCAGGCGCTGGCGTTGCCCGTAGTGGGGTCGAGCTGGGCGATGGAGCGGCGCGCGGCGTGGTTGGCGCCGATCGTCTTGAAGGAGCCCGTCACGTAGATCGTTCCATCGGGCGCCAGCGCGAGCTTGTTGGTCCACGAGTCCGGGTTGGGGTCCCAGCTGGTGGCGTTGCCGCTTACCGGATCGAGGGCGGCGATGTAACGTCGCGACGCGGCGTTGGCGCCGATGGCGGTAAAGCCGCCAGTGAGGTAGATGGTCCCGCTCGCGGCGCGGACGACCTGGTGTACCACCCAGTCCGGGTTGGGGCTCCAGGCGGTCGCGTTTCCAGTGGTGGGGTCGAGTGCGGCCAGGTTGTTACGTGTGGCGTGGTTGGCGCCGATGGTGGTGAAGTAGCCGCCCGCGTAGACCGTTCCATCGGGCGCGACTACGAGAGTCTTTACCCCGCTGGGATAGTCGTTCTTGGCTTGCGGCGTCGCGCTCGGGTCCCACGGCTTCGCGTCGGCCGTATGGGGGTCTAGCGCCGCGATGTAGCTTCGCGCCGCGTGGTTGGCACCGATCTGCGTGAACCCACCGGCGATGTAGACGGTCCCGTCGGCGCCGAAAGCGAGATCGGAGATAGCGCCGTTGGATTGCGGGTTCCACGGCAGGACCCGACCGGTCACCGGGTCGAGCGCGGCGATGCGATGCCGGGACTCGCCGTTGACGTCCTCGAAGCGCCCGAAGACGTAGACGGTCCCGTCGGGTCCCACGAAGATGCGGCCAACGCCGTTGCCGGTCGCGTGGTCGATGTCGGGAGTCCAGTCCTGGTCGATCGTGCGGTCGGCGCGAACGTGGGCCAGGCTGCGCCCGCCCAGGCGACCGAAGTCTCCCGCGACGTACCACCCTCCTTTACCGTCGGGCGCCATGTCCGTTATGCCCGGACCGCCGAGGTCGGGCAGGGCGGTATCTACGCTGCCGCCGGGAGGGATCGCGATCCAGCCCGGCGTCGGGCGAGCAACCCCGTTCAAGGAGGAACCGCCGAGGTAGATCGTGTTCCCGGCGCGGACGACCGCGAATGGGCCGCCGTCCATCGTGTAGGACGCAGCGGGCGCCGAGTCCAGCGCGGCGGCGGGGGCGTTCGCGACGGGGGTGGCGAGGGTGAGCAGGCAGGCGAGGGTTGCGCACAGGGCGGCGAGCGCTGGGCGTCGTGGGGCCGCGGTGGGTTGTGGGTTTGTCCTCACCGGCTTGCTACTTGCTCGTGGGCCGCGCTCCTAGCGGTCCACTCGGTGGGTGTGTTGGTACTCATGAACAACACTTCGCGGCGCTAGGACGTGACGACCGCAGGGTCCACCGCAGACGCGCTCCGGGTGGGGTGCTGGCTAGTCATTAACGGACGCCGGCCCGCAGCAGGGGTTGCGGGCCGGCGCCGTTGTGATGGTTGCGGCCGTACGTGGCCTAGTTGTCGGGTGTGTAGCCGATCGCGATCGGCGGGTTGCTGCCGGTCGTCCCGACGGTCGTGGCCTTGAACGTGAGGATGAACCCGCCGGTGTCCACGCACACGGTCGCCGGGTTGGATCCCGGTGCGCTGGTCTTGATGTCCAGGTAGGGGCTGTTGTTGTGGTCGATCGGCACGACGCACGGTGTCGTGTCGTTCGACGTGTTGGCCACCACCTGGATCTTGTTGGACGGGTTGGTGTCCAGCGTCAGCACGCCGCCCTTGGCGCCCGTGGCGTCCTGCTGGCGCACGCACACCTTGGCCGTCGAGCCGCTCTGCACGCTGGACAGCCACACGTCGGCGCCGGCGATGTTCGCCGCCACCAGCGACGTCGCACCGGCCGCCTCACACGCGCTCGAGGCCTTCCCCGTCGGCCACGGCTTGGGAGCCGGCGGGTTGGGCGCGGGCTGATCGACGCCAGGGTTGACCTGCGGCGCGCCCAGCGCGAGCGGGAACGGAATTACCATCCGCTCCTGCACATCGCCCAACGCCGGCAACCCGAGTCCACCAGCGCAGACCCACACTTCCTGGCCGCTTTGGCCCGGACCGCTGTAGGCGTCAGCGAACAGCGTCGTGGAGCCCAGCACCGTGTTGGAGACCAGCGGATGGCTACCCGGCACGGCGTTGGGACTGGTGGTCTGGCACGCGGCCCCGTTGGAGTCCACCGACGGCAGCCCCAGCGACGCCGAGGCGCCCTTGACCTGGAACACCAGGCTTTGGTTGACCCCGCTGGCCGCCACCTGCGCGCACGCCAGCGTCGAGCCACCCGAGCCCGGCTGGGACTGCAAGTGCATGTAGGCCGAGCTCACGTAGCCGTCGAACACGCTCGTCCCCACACCAGGCGAACAACGCTCGACCGGCGCCGGGATCGCCGACACGCTCGCATCATGCGAATCGGGTGTCGTGATGTTGCCGGCGAAGTCATACGTCGTCACCCGCAACGTGTGCTTGCCAGCCGACCAACCCGGGTCCGCCGTGTTCAACGTGTACGTCGTGTTCAACGGACACCCGTTAGGGGCAGTCGTCGGATCACAGGTCGTGTTCGGACTGCTCGCCGGACACCCGTACGAGCCAGCGCCGCAAGTCGTTGTGCCGGCGCTCGGTCCCGTCTTGTTGCGATACATCGTCTGCGTGTGTCCTGACACGATGCTGCCGCTGGCGTCGATGTCCTGGATGGTGATGTGGTCGACGCCCGAGAGCGTGTCGGTTGTGTTGACGTTGAAGGTGTGGATCGTGTTGGGGGTGTAGGTCCCGGTGGTCCATCCTTCGCCGCTCTCGGTGGCGGTCGGCGCGGCGCGGTCGAGCTTGACCGTCCAGGTTCGGGTGCTGGACTGGTTTCCGCCTGCGTTGGTCGCGACGGCCGTGATCGTGCTTGTCCCGTCGCTGCCGATGTCGCTCGACCCGTAGTTGATGCTCGCGCTCTGGTTGAACGCGCACGGGTAGCTCGAACACGACACCCACGAGCTACGCCCAAACCCCGGGCCGCTGAGGGTGATCCTGGTCAGCCCCAGTCCCGTGCTGACGTGCGAGGCCAGTCCAGCCGTGTCGCTGAACGAGCGCACCCAGCCCGTCGGGAGCCCGGAATGGGTCGGTGCGTCCAGTGTCGGCACGATGTCGTCTGACTCGTACAGGTAGGCGCCGTAGACCGCGGCCTTGGGAATGTAGCCAGAGCCGATCGGGCCGAGCAGCATCAGCCCGGCGGTCGTAGCCATCGTCCCCGCGCCGACCGTCCCGTGCGTCGGAGGCGAGCAGCTGACGGCGTTGCCCGCCGCGCAGGCGACGGTGCTTACGTAGGACTCCCCGCCGGCCTGGTAGCGGCCTGCGTTCGGGCCGCCGCCGCCGCCCGGCCCGGACCCGTAGCTGGGCACGGTGTCTTGCCACGTCCCGGCTTGTCCGGTCCAGTCCGCGGCGTTGAGGCCCATGAACTCCTCGCTGTTGTTGAAGAAGTGCCAGACGTTGTAGTTGTAGAGCTCGTAGATGTAGGCGCCCGGCAGCGAGTTGTAGAGCCAACGGCCAAAATCGTTGGTCGCGCCCAGGCCAACGGTCCCGGGACCCTGGGTGTAGGTGAAGCTGCTCGAATCGGCGCCGCTTGAGAAGTTCGCCGCGTTCGTGCCCCAACTCCACGCCGAGTACATCCCCGGGCTCCACGAGGCAACCAGGGGATCGGCGAGAACCGGGTATTTGTAGGAGCCCTCGCGATGGGCGACGTGGAACACGAGCCGATTGGGCCCGCTCAGCGAGTAGCTCGCCTTCACCGGCGCGCCCTGGGCGTCCACCGCCGTCGGAGGCATCACCACACCCAGCGGCTTGCCGTCCGCGCCCATGATCGTCACCAGCTGCTGGCCCGCAGGTCCGCTCAACTCCAGATGCGCGCCCGCGGGAAGATCGAAAGCCAGCACCTGGTCCTCCGCCGACTTCGCGGAGCGCAGCAGGAACGAGATCTCCGCGCCGCGGCGAGCCGCCTGGATCATCGCGTCGGTGTCCGCCGCCTGACCGTTGACGTTGGCGAAGAACAGCCGATCGTGCGTGCGCTCGGCGGCACCTTGGGCGCCGGCCACCCGAACGCTGAAGCCCTTGTCGGGGAAGCGAACCGCTCCCGACGCGGCGGTCGGCAGCACGACAGGCGCCGAGGTGCTGCGCGGCGACACCCCGCCGGCCACGTCCGTGAGGCGAAGGTCGACCGGTGCGCGCGCGCCGTCAGGCGTGAGGCCGATCAACGGAAGCGTGCTGAACACCGCCGCGCGATGCTCACCCGGCCCCGCAACCTGCGCCTGAGAGTCACCCAAATAGCGCACGACATGCATCCCGCTGGCCAGCGGGATCTGTGTGTAGACCGGCGTGTTCAGCCAGCCGGGAAACTGCGCCTGCGCGGTCGTCAGCGCCTGCGTGTCCGACTGGCCCGAGAACGCCAACTGCGACCCCTGGCGCTCCGCCTGCGCCGCCGGCGTGTTGCGCTCGGCTTCCCACTTCGCCGCACGCGCCTGACCCTCAGCCATCTGCTCGCGCACCACCGGATCGTTCGGATCCGGACCCGGACCCCCATCACTCGCGGCGAGCGCAACGCCGCCAAGCCCAATCGTCAGAGCGCCAAAAGCCAGCGCCCACACGCACCACACCAGATGCGAACGCAATGCCGCCGTCCATTTCCTCATGTCCCGTCCCTTCCCGTCCAGATTCGATTTAGCTTGGAAGCCCAAGGCGCCCAAGAGCGACGTACCCCTTCAATTGCTTAATCCCGCCAGCGGCTCAAAAGCTGACAATCAATTTCCGCGGATGTGTGGGAGCCGAGTGCTTCGGACGGCGTGCGAGTTACGCGCGGGCGGGACTGAAGGAATGAGCCATCGCCCGTCTGACACCCCATGCGAGCTGGCGCATCGCCAACGGCCGCCGCGGGCGGTTCGCTTGGTCATCGTCGGCTTGCAAACGCTCTCTTAGCGACCGTAGCGCCCGGCTGTGGGCCTGCTGTATCGCGACCTCGGTCCTGCCTGTGGCGCTGGCGATCTCCGCCATGCTCAAGTCGTCCGCGTAGCGCAAGAACACGACCTCGCGCAACAACCCGCTCAAGCGCAGCACCGCCGCCATCAACTCAGGACCAGACAGCCAGCCCGCGGCAGCCGGGCCGGGTTCATGATGGCCGAGCGCATCGAGCAGTTCCTCGATCGCGTCCGGCTCTCGCAACTCGGTGCGATCCTCTTGGAGACGGTGCTTGAACGCCTTGTTACGCGCAATGCCCAGCAGCCAGCTACGAAACGACGCCTCGCCTCGGGGCTCATAGCGCCCAAGTCCCTCCAGCATCGCCGCGAACACCTGCTGCACGACATCATCGACATCGACCGAGCGAACCCGCAAGAAGCGCACATAGCCAATGACGCGATCGAAATAACGCAAGTACAGGTCCTCGACCACCGCGCGTTCGCCACGCTGAAAGCGCTCCACCAGCCGCAGCGAGTCGATCTCTTCGCGGCGGTCTTCGACCCGCTCGCCAGCCGCACGGTCGGTCACCGCTTACCCCACTGGGTCGCGATGATCGTGGGGGTGGCGTCGGGCGCGCATCTTCAGGCCGTGTCAGGAGTACGCGCCGGCACGGTCCTGGCGAGAAGACGCAGCAGACTGTCGCTGGACACGCCGACCAAGGCCGCCAACTCGCGTCGGACGACGCCCAGCGCCGCTTCCTCGGGCATTTCGGGGTCCGGCTCGGGCGGACCCGAGTCCTGCCACGACGCGAGCTCTCGCAGGGCCGCGATCGTGAGGGCTTCCCGGACGACTACTGGCAGCGTCATCCATTCGTCGTCGGGGAACTCGAACCTGTTAGCGGCGTAGAACTTCTGAAGCGGTCCTCGGCGCTGACCTTCGGCGCGGCGTCGCGCGACCAGTTGCGCGAGGCCGCGGCGTTCGAGGCAGCGTGCGTGGTAGGCGACGACACGGAGGTCGACGCCGAATTCCGCCGCCATCTCTGTAGGGCTTGACGGTCGCTCGGTGATACGGGCGAGAATCTGGAGGCGCACCGGATGCGTGAAGGCCTTGAGGATCATCGCGGCGGGCGCCATCGGCGTCCCAGCGTCCGAGGAGAGTCTTTGTCGCGCGTGACGACGGGCCGTTCCCCGTGGCGTCGCAAGAAGCGGCGGATCAAGCTAAGGGGCGTGTGAATACTCAACGGGTGCTGCGTACGAGTCCGGCGTGTGTCCTGCGCCCGCATGACCGACTGCTAGTGAGCGGAGGTTGTCCGGTCGCGCGAATGCGCTTACCGGGGCTGGGGACGTCGGCGTAGGAGGCCAGCGTGCTGCGCCAGCGCCGGCCTCCCGCTTGGACGCTTCGTCGGCAGATCTGCCCGCTCGGCGAACCGGACCGGCAGCCCCGTGAACGTTGTTTGCGGATCATCACCATGGGAGTAGAGAAGGCGGCGAACCGTCAGAGGCCCAGGTCTAGTGCCGTGCCCGTTCTCCGACCCGGCAGCGTAGACTATAAGTATTCCATGTCATGGCTGATCCCGGCCCGCGCATGCTCAGGCCGACAGCCACGAGGAACCGTGAGCATGCTCGTCGGCTAGGGTCGATCAGCTGGCCGCCGACGGCGGCGGCGGCGGCGGCGAATCATCGTTCTGAAGGAACGCCAGCGCCCGGACAGGATCCGAGAGGGCCTCGGCGTCCCCGTCGCGGCTTAAGCCTTCTTCGTGGCCGCCTTCGTCTTCGCTAGTTCCGTGGCCGTCCGGTCGACGTTGTGGTCGGCCGCGTCGGCGAGCGCAAATCCTTCGTCCCCTCGTAGATCGTGTAGCCAGCGGCGACGAGGCTGACGAGGACGCCGATGATGGCCAGCGCGACCTTCAGGCCGAGGCGGTAGCCCCAGGCCACGGCTGTGACGACGGCGACAATCACCGCCGGCACAGCCACGGCCAAGCTCGTCCCGTAGGTGATGACGCCGGTCGCGAGCAAGCCAATGAAGAGCACGGCCACGACCAGCGCGACCAGCCAGCCGACGGCCTGCCGCAGCCGCTCCAGCATCTCCTGGGCATGCCCGAGCTGGACGGCAAGCTCGCCCTCGCTCTCGGTGCGGGCAGGGGCCGGCGCCGGCTCGGGCTCGGTCGTGTCCTGCGCCGCCGCGATCTTCTCGTCGAGTGCTGCCAGCTCGGTCGTCCGCGTCGCGATCGATTCCTCGAGGCGGTCCAGCTCGCGCTGGGCCTCGCTGGCCGCGGTTGGCGTCGGGGTCTGCACCTCCGCGTCCTCCTCGGCGGCGGTCGCTCGGATCTGGCCGGTGCGCATCACTCTTGCCAGATCGGTCTCGGTCGCCTCCTCCTCGCCCAGGCGCTCGATGTGGTTGGCATGGCTGGCCCAAACGGCGGCCGGGAACTCCTCGGCGGCCCAACAGGCGGCCAGGACGAGCTTCTCTGGCGTTTCCTGCGAGCGCTCGTGGCGGACACGGACAAAGAGCTGGGCCGCCAGATCGCGGTCAATGACACAGTGGCGCACTGCCGCCGAGCGGCCCTCCTCGCGGAAGAAGACGCGGCTGGCGCGGGCCAGGGCGCAGTTGTCGGTGACGAAGACGGCGGTCGTGTGCTCGAGGTCGCGACCGGTGATCTCGCCGCGCAGGCGATCGATCGCCGTCAAGGAGCGTAGGTCCTTGTCGCGCGCCTCCGCGGACTGCTTGTCGATGAACCGGCGCAATAACTCCCCGAGCCGCGCCTCGTCAAGGTGATCGCGAACGACATGCGGCGGCGTCGCCCGCACCTGGACCCCGACCTGGCCGAGGGCAGCGAGGCGCGCATCAAGCTCGTTCTCGATCGCCTCGATGTCCTTGGCCTTCCAGCCCTTGGCCCGCGCCACTGCAAGCACCTCCTCGTCACGGGTGCCGACCTCGGTCTCAGCGCGCCGCCGGCGCGTGCCGCGCTTGAGCTTGCGGGCGATGCGCTCGAGGATGGCGCGGATCTCGTCGAGGGTGTGCTCGAAGACGAAGACGGTGGCACCGACCGCTTCGAGGAGCTGCAACAACTCGCTCGACGCCTCGGCCAACGGCTCGGCGGAGAGGCCAAGCATACGCAGGGCGACCGGTGTATCGAGAGCCGCTTGGAGCTGCGTCAGGCGGGCCTGGAGTCCCTCGACATCGCTGTGGTAGATGACCGACAAGTACATGGCGCCGCGCACCATCTCCAAGAGCGCCTGCCAGCTCTCGGGGTCGCGCTCGAAGGCCCACGCGGCGAAGCGATAGGCGACCGCGAGCAGCGTCCGGCCCGGGTAGGGGGCGACGAGGCGCAGGCGCCCCTGCGCGGCCAGCGCGATGTCGGCGCCGAACTCCTCGCTCACCTGGCGCAAGGCCTCGTTGGCCTCCTCGTGCGTCCAGGTCTCGTCGTCGCGCTCGCGCGCGGCAAAGACGATCAGCGCCGCCTCGAGCGCCTCCATCCGCTGCAGGCTCTCCTCCTGCTTGGCGTCCAGGCTGGGGATCTCCTTCAGCCGCTCGACGTTGGCGACGATGGCCCGCCCGCGCTGCGTGCGCTTGACATACCCGCGCGTCTCGAACCGGCGCAGTATGGCGCTGACGACATGGGACGGCATCAAGGGGATACCGAAGACGCTCCGGGCCCGGCGAGCCAGCTGCCGCGGCTCGAGCGGCTTGTCGCCCGGGTCGCGCCGGACGATCTCGAGCAGGAAGGGCTCGAAGATGCTGAGGAAGTCGATCGCTAGGTCGGCGAGCGCACAGGCGAGGGCCAAGCTAGCCTGAAGTCCGCGATACCCGAGGGCCGGCGGCTGGCCGGCCGACGGGCGGCCCTTACGCTGCGGCTCGGGGGCCACGCCCTCAGAACTCCTCGGGGTGGGGCCACCCTGTGATCGTCAACGTCCGACACGGACAGGCCCGCGGGCGCGAGACCGAGATTCCTCCCGGCTCTTTGCCTACAAGCATGAACTCCACTACATCGATCCCGAGCAGCGGACGCCCCAGCACGTCACGCTGGCTCGGCTGCTCGGACGGCGAACCGCCAAAGTCGGTTGGAAACCGACGGACGCCAGACCCCGTAAACGCCGTACTGAGCCAACTCTCCTCCGATCCCTATTCCAACGGGAGGTGGCGCCGACAGCACGCTCCCGCTAAGCCTGTCTCGGACCCTATGCCCGTAACAATCCTTTTCCCGCCCTAAATGTATCGGTCAGTAATTCATGATCGACCCTGTCGCCCTTCCACCAACCGGGGCGAACCGGATGTCCACCAACCGTCTAAGAACAGGCCACCGCTGCGCATCATTCGCACGCCTCCCGTATCGCAACCAGCACGATGGGCCGCGTCCGCGCCACGCGCGCGCGTAGTCGAGCCGCAGTACGTTGCCTACTTCCGAAACGCCGCTCGGGAAGACATCGCCGGCCTCGCCGCTCGCCCTACGGCGGCGTAGGCGAAGCTCGGTACGGCTGTGGGACGCCGAGGTTGCCGTAGATACTGCGCGTCTGCGACTTGACGGTTTCCGGCTGACGCCGAGCAGCCGTGCGATCCTTGGACGAAGACTCGCCGCAATCCAGTAAGCCGAGAACCTCGGCCTACATCGACGACGACGTCATGGCCGCCGCAAAGATGACGGCGGTGGCGATGCGGCGCAGCGAGAGCGCCCTGGTCGAGGACGCGCTGCGCACCTACCTAGGCGCGGGCCATGCCGAGGCCGCACGAGCCAATCTACGCGCGGTACTAGACAGACTCGCAGCGCACAATCCCGACGACCTCACGGACGAGGAAGCGATGCAGCTCGCCGTCGAGGAAGTCCACGCCGTCCGCGCCGAGCGACGCCACCGCGAGTAAGCGGGCGGCTGCGGGCGGTCATAGACACGAACGTCCTCGTCGCCGCCGTTTTCGGACGCGTTCGCCTCTGTTCGCTCCTGTTCGCCCTCATTCGCAGACGAAAAGTATCGGGGCGCCCGGATTTGAACCGGGGACCTCACCGACCCGAACGGTGCGCGCTACCAGGCTGCGCCACGCCCCGAGGGGGCGGAGTATAGGCCGAGGGGGCCGCCGCTCAGTTCGCGAGCGCGGAGGGCGCGGCGGCGGCCGAGGCGACCGGCGGGGTGGACGGCGGCGGGGGCGGAGTGGTGGAGGGCGTGTCCGCGGCCGGGGGGCTGGGCTTCTCGGCTGCGGGGGGCGACACACGCGGAACCGCCATCTCCGGGCCGTGCGGCGGGGACGGGGCCCCGGCCGCAGTGCCGGACCCACCGGACCCACCGGACCCACCGGAAGCGCCGGTCGCGGGCAGGTGTGGGACCCCGCCGGCCACGGCGGGCAGCGGTGTCGAGCCCGCGCTCTGACGCCCGCCGGCGATGCCGTCGCGGATCGCGGTGCCCAGCGCGCCACGACCCCGCTCGCGGGCCGCGGGGCGAGCCGGGGGGCGAGCCTTGCCGGCGACGCCGGAGACCGGGGCGCCCGCGGGGACGCCGCGGACGGGCAGCCCGAGCGCGCGGCGCAAGGACACGTCCTGGCCCGCGGAGATGCGGTCCTGCACGACCGGCGCGGCAGCCTCGCTCAGCGGCGCCAGCCCGGGCAGCGCGATCCCGTGCGGGGTGACGGCGCCCGCTCCGGCGCCCGCGACGGCGAGGACGCTTACCGCGACGACGGCCTTGCTCCAGGTGGCGGCCATCGGCTCGGCCACGGCCCCGAACGTCGCCGAGGCCTGCGCGGCGAGAGTCGTCGGCCCCGCGGCCACGGCGCCCGAGCCCCGACCGCGCGTGGCGAGGAAAGGCAGCGGGAACGGGATCAGGCCCGCGATGCGGGCCGCGACCGATGTCCGGTCGCCGATCTCGACGCCCAGGTGCAGCGCCTGGCGGCGGCACGCGTTGCAGGTAGAGACGTGGCGCGCCATCCGGCGCCGGTCGCGCGTGCCGAGCATGCCCTCGGCGGCCGCGGCCATGATCGCCTGGACGCGCTGGCAGCGACGTCCGCTGACCAGCTCGTCGTACTCCTCGGTCAGGCGGCGGCGCGCGCGGAAGAGCGTGCTCTCCACGGCCGCGCGGCTCATGCCCAGGCGCTCGCCGATCTCGCGGTAGGAGAGGCCCTCCAGCTCGCGCAGGACGAGGATCTGATGGTGGGTTTCGGACAGGCCGCCGAAGGCGCCGCAGAGGTCGTCGAGCTGCTGCTTGCACTCGATGGCGTCGTCCGGGCCGGGGGTGGCGCTGACCAGGCGCATGGAGTCGGCCTTGCCCAGGCCGCCCTCCACGTCGTAGGACAGCTCCTCCGCGCGACTGGTGCGCCGGTAGGAGTCGATGCAGGCGTTGCGCGCGATCTCGTAGATCCACGGCTTGAAGGCGATGGGCTGCTCGGTCTGGCGCATCCGGCGCAGCGCGGAGAAGAAGACCTCCTGGGTCACGTCCTCGGCGCGGGCGTGGTCCTTGACCATCCCGCGTACGTAGGCCGTGATGCGCGTGCAGTAGCGCTGGTAGAGCTCCTCGAAGGCGCGGTCGTCGCCCCGGCGCACGGCCGTGACGAGAGCCGAGTCCTCCAGCGAAGGTGCGACGGCCGTCATTGCGTTCCCGCTCACAATGTTCCCCTACTCTCCGTGGCCTGTTCCCCTGCCGGTCCCCACTCCCTGGCGACCGGATCGCGAACATTACCGTTCATCTGAGACTTTTCAAGCCCTGGCGCCCGTCTCCGAGATCCTGGCCCACCTCGACGAGCTCCTCGAGCCCGGGCGCTTCGCCGACCACGCTCCCAACGGGCTCCAGGTCCCCGGCGGCGAGCAGGTGGACACGCTGGTCACCGGGGTGTCCGCCAACCTCGAGCTGCTCGAGCGCGCCCGCGACGAGGGAGCCCAGCTGGTCCTCGTCCACCACGGGCTGTTCTGGGAGGGCGCGCCGCGCGAGCTGACGCCCGCGTCCGCGGCCCGGCTGCGGACGCTCCTGACCGCCGGCATCGCGCTGGCCGCCTACCACCTGCCCCTGGACGCGCATCCCGTGGTCGGCAACAACGCCCTGATCGCGCAGGGCCTGGGGACGCAGGACCCGCGACCCTTCGCCGAGCACCGCGGCAGCCCGATCGGCGTCGCCGCCCGCTTCCCGGGCGAGGGCGTGGCGGCCGCCGAGCTGTTCGCGCGGGTGCGCGCGCTCACGGGCCGCGAGCCGCTGGTGTTCGACGCCGGCCCGGACCCGGTGCGGACCATCGGCATCGTGTCGGGCGGCGCGGCATCGGACCTGGACACGGCGATCGTCGCGGGCCTGGACGCCTTCCTCACCGGCGAGCCGCGCGAGCCCTCGATGAGCACGGCCCGCGAGGCCGGGATCCACTTCATCGCGGCCGGCCACCACGCGACCGAGACCTTCGGGGTCCGCCGCCTCGGGGATCTGCTGGCCGAGCGCTTCGGCGTCCGCCACGTGTTCGCGGACGTACCAAACCCGGTCTAGAACCACGCTCTTTGCGCAGGTCGGCTTGTGCCCGTCCGCACCAGCCGCTATACCTCAGGCTCTCGAACAGCGTCTCCGACGGAAGGGGTCCCACACGATGTCGATTCACCTGACGCCCACAGAGCTTGCACGCGAGGCCGGACTCGACCGCCGCGACGTAATCGACAAGTGCATGCAGATGGGCGTCCCGATCTTCGAGGGTCGAATCGACAAGACGCTGTTCCTCTCCAACCTGCGCGAGTTCGCAGGCGACGCGCACCGCCAGACCGCCAGCGCGTAGCCGCGCACTAGACTCTCTCCCGACCACCGCCCTTCGGGCAGCGGTGCCCCGGAACCAGGAGGAGAGAGATGGAGGCAACGACCGCCGAGTCCGCGGCCACCCCGTCGACCGGCTCGAAGACGATCGCCGACATGCTGCCGCGGGCGGCGGAGAAGTACGCGTCCCACGTGGCCGTGCGCCACAAGGTCGACGGCGAGTGGCGCGACGTCACCTACGCCGAGGTGGGCGAGATCGTCTCCGAGATCGGGCGCGGCCTGATCGCTCTGGGCATCGACGCCGGCGACCGCGTCGCCATCCTCTGCGGCACGCGACCCGAGTGGACCTACGCCGACTTCGGCGTCTGCACCGCCGGCGCGACGGTCGTCCCCATCTACCCCACCAACTCTCCGGAGGAGTGCGCCTGGGTGGCCGGCAACTCCGAGGCCCGCGCCGTCATCTGCGAGAACGCGGAACAGGTCGCCAAGATCGTCGCCGTCCGGGACCAGCTGCCGAACCTCGACTCCATCGTCGTCATCGACCCGGAGGGCGACGTCGCGGACGCGGTCTCCCTCGACGACATTCGCGCCCGCGGCCGCGAGGTCGACCAGGCCAGGCTCGACGAGCGCACGGCCGCGGTCTCGCCCGAGGACGCGTTCACCTTCATCTACACCTCCGGCACCACCGGCCCGCCCAAGGGCTGCGTGCTCAGCCATGGCAACTACCGCAGCGTGCTGGACATGTGCGAGAGCCTGGGGCTGTTCGAGGAGGGCGACACCGCCTATCTCTTCCTCCCCCTCGCCCACGCGTTCGCGCTGCTCATCCAGCTGATCTGGATCGACTGCGGCGGGACGATCGCCTACTTTGGCGGCGACCCGAAGAAGATCGTGCCCGAGCTCTCGGAGACCAGCCCGACCTACCTCCCGTCGGTGCCGCGCATCTTCGAGAAGATCTACACGCTGGCCACCACCTCCATCAAGGAGAAGATGTCCGAGGAGCAGTTCCAGGGCATGGTCAAGCTCGGCATCCAGGTCCGCGACGCGCAGATCCACGGCGGCGACGTCCCCGACGAGCTCCAGCAGAAGTTCGATGCGCTGGACGAACAGGTGTTCAAGAACGTCCGCGCGATCTTCGGCGGACGCCTGCGCCAGGCGGTCACCGGGGCGGCGCCGATCGCGCCGGAGATCCTGGAGTTCTTCTACGCCGCCGGCGTGCCGGTGCTCGAGGGCTTCGGGATGACCGAGACCGCGACGGTCGCGACGTACTCCACCATCGAGGAGCACAAGTTCGGGACCGTGGGCAAGGCCCTCCCCGGGGTGGAGTGCAAGATCGCCGACGACGGCGAGCTGCTCATCCGCGGCGCGAACATCTTCAAGGGCTACTACAAGGACGCCGAGAAGAGCTTTGGCACGATCGAGGACGGTTGGCTGCACACGGGCGACCTCGGGAAGATCGACGACGAGGGCTACGTCTCGATCGTCGGCCGCAAGAAGGACATCATCATCACGGCGGGCGGCAAGAACATCACGCCGGCCCTGATCGAGAACGACCTCAAGCAGAACCGCTGGATCTCCCAGGCGGTCATGCACGGGGACCGGCGGCCGTACCCCGTGATCCTGGTCACCCTGGACCCGGAGGAGGCGCCCGCGCTGGCCTCCGAGCTGGGCCTGGAGGGCGACGACGCCGACCTGGCCAAGCTGCACGAGCGGCCCGAGGTGCGCGAGCTCATCGGCAAGGTGGTCGACGAGGTCAACTCGAAGTACGCCCAGGTCGAGCAGGTCAAGAAGTTCCACATCCTCGACCACGACCTGTCGCAGGAGACCGGCGAGCTCACGCCGACCCTGAAGGTCAAGCGCAACGTGGTGAACGACAAGTACCAGGACATCTTCGACTCGCTGTACGAGAACTAGACCCTGAAGACGGATCCCACCGACACAGGCGGCCTCTTCACCGGGCGCCGTCCGGGCACGAAGCCCGTGAAGTACCGCGCCCTGCCCAACGTGCAGGGCGCGGCTCGCCAGCGGCTGGACCGGCTCATCGCGGCCGGGCTGCTGGCCCTGATGGTGTTCGTCAACCTGCTGTTCTGGGGGCCGCTGCCGGTCGGCTGGCTGTGGGTGGGGTCGCAGGTGGACTACGCCACCAGCAGCACGTTCCTGGGGATCGTCGTCGCCTTCCTCGGCCTGTTGCTCACGCTGATCGTGGGGCTCATGCTGATGCGCCAGATCGACCTGCTGTGGATCCTCGCCCGCCGCGCCGGCGGGATCGACCAGCGCCAGGGGACGATCGGCCGGGTCTTCGCCGTCACCGCCGCGATCGGCGCCGTGCTGTTCTTCGGCTGGCTGCTCCTCATCCAGGGCCCCGGGTCCTCGGTGGGGCCGGCCAGGTCCTAGGCTTCGGCCGTGGGACTGCTCGACTACTACAAGCAGTTCGAGGGCCTCTCCGACGAGGAGGTCAGCGCCCAGCTGCGCGAGCGCTCCGCGGAGCGCCGGCGACGCGCGCTGGCCCGCATCGATCCGCTCGACCTCAGCGCCACGACCTGGCACGAGCTGCCCCACCCCGACGTGGTGTCGGCGATCACCTACGCGGCGCGGCGCGGGATCAACCGGCCGATGGATCCGCTGGCCCTGGAGCTGCGCCGCGAGCTGGGGCGCCGCCACGGCCTGGAGCCCGAGCGCGTGGCGGTGGGCAACGGGTCCTCGACGCTGCTGCGCGTGGCCACCCGCCTGCTGATGGGCGCCGACGACGAGCTGGTCACGTCGTGGCCGTCCTATCCGCTGTACCCGCTGATGGCCCGCGCGGCGGGCGGTCGGGCCGTGCCGGTTCCCGGCCACGACTCGGACGCGCTGTTCGCGGCGGTGGGCGAGCGCACTCGCGTGGTCGCGGTGTGCAACCCCAACGACCCCACGGGCGCCCATATGGCCGTCGCCGAGCTGCGCCGGCTGCTGGAGCGCCTGCCCGACCACGTGACGGTCCTGCTGGACGAGGCGCTGGGGGACTTCGTGGAGGCCGAGCCGCCGGGCGCGTCGCTGGAGCTGCTGGACGACTTCCCGCGCCTGCTGATCTTCCGGACGTTCTCCAAGGCCTACGGCCTGGCCGGGCTGCGCTGCGGGTACGTGCTCGGCGGCCCCGGGTCCGAGGGTCTGCTGGAGCAGATCGGGCCGCCGCTGGGCGTGAGCGACGTCGCCCAGGCGGGCGCGCTGGAGGCCGTGCGCAAGCTGGGCAAGCAGGTCGCGGCCCGCCGGGACATCGTGGCCACGGAGCGCGCGCGCCTGGCCGAGGCGATCGCCGGGCTGCCGGTCGACGCGGTCCCGTCCCAGGCCAACGTCGTGTGGCTGAGAGCCCCGGGGCTCGCGGACGGCGAGCTCTCCGAGCGGCTGCGTCACAGCGCCGTGATCGTCCACCCGGGCGCCGAGTGGGGCGAGCCCGACCACGTCCGCGCGACGCTCCAGTCACCCCCCGCGACGGACCGCCTCCTGGACGCCCTGCGCAAGGCAGTGGCGCGCTAGGACTCGTCCGCCGATTGCCGCAGCAGCGCGCCGGTCGTCTGCTCGAGGATCTTGCGCCAGGCCCGGGTGCGCTCCTTCTCCGCGGCGAAGTGCTTGACCACCTTGCGCACGCGGGTGGCCGAGAGCTCGATGCCGTGGCGGTCGCAGACCTCGCGGAAGTGGTCGTAGTCCTGGGCCAGCTTGAGCGTCACGGACTGGAACCCGTGGCGCGCGATGTCCACCCGCGAGGAGAAGTTCATGATGCTCGTCTGGAACATCAGCTCGTCGTTGGGCTCGGGCTCGATGAGCACGATGTCCACGCCCGGGTAGCGGTCCTCCCACTGGCGCGCCATCTCGTGCAGGCGCTGGTAGGCCAGCAGCTTGAACGTCTGGTAGCCGATCGCCGGGAACCCCATGTCCGACACGCGGCGCAGCTTGGAGCCGGTGATCGTCGGGATCCGTTTCTTGAAGTCGTTGACGTAGGGCACGAGCGGGTTGACCACCACCACGAACTTGGCGCCGGCCTCGACCGCGATGTCCACGTTGGTGGTGGAGACGATGCCCCCGTCCACCAGCTCGCGCTCCTTGATCTCCACCGGCTTGTAGACCATGGGCAGCGCCGTGGAGGCCCGCACCGCGGAGGAGATCGGGACGTCGTCCCAGCCCTCGGCGCCGAGCACGATGCGCTCGCAGGTGTCCAGGTCGGTGGCGGCCAGGTACAGCTCGTTCTCCAAGAGCCGGAAGTCGTCGCTGCGGTCGGGGTCGCTCAGCACGGTGCGCATGTAGTGCTCCACCCCGGCGCCGGAGTACAGGCCGGACGGCAGCACCTCGGCCAGCCCGGTGACCACGTCCACGGCGGAGAACTGCGGGCCCACGGCGCCCAGGAGCGTGCGGGCCAGGCCCATCGCCCGGAACGGCAGGCGCAGGGCGCTGGAGGCGAACTCGGCGAAGTTGGGACGCAGGAGCTGATCGAGGTCCACGTCGCGGAAGGGCGTGGGCACCTGGCGGTTGACCACGCGCATCATCTCCTCCGGCGTGATCCCGTTGGCGGCCAGCGCGGCCACGAAGGACCCGGCGCTCGTGCCCACGTAGACGTCGAACTGGTTGACCGTGCGGTTGACCGAGAGCAGGTCCAGCGCGCGCAGGGCGCCGATCTCGTAGACGCCGCCGGTGAAGCCGCCTCCGCCCAGCACCAGGGCGGTCTTTGACCGCCGCCGGCGGCGCGTGCGCGCGGCGGCCTTGCCCTTGGCCTGGGTCTCGAGCTTCACCACCTTGCCCATGAGAACGGCATTGTATGGGCGCGACTACGACGTCTGCTAGGTGTTCCCGCCACAGTGCGCCGCACCGTCGCGACCCTCATCCTCATGCCGGCCGTCCTGTGGGCGCCATCCGCCGCGCCCGCGGCCACGCCGGAGGTGCGCCTGCGGGCGACGCTGAGCGGCGCGATGGGCTCGGCCGGGCCCAGCTCGGGCGCTCTGGTCGTTGACTTGTCCAACGGCCGCACGCTGTACGCGCGGGCCCCGGACACGCTGCGCATCCCCGCGTCCAACGAGAAGCTGTTCACCACCTCGACCGCGCTGGCGCGCTTCGGGCCCGCGGGGCGCATCGCCACGCGGGTGCTGGGCGACGGAGTGCTGGACGACAGCGGCACCTACCGCGGCAACCTGTACCTGCGCGGCGCGGGGGATCCCACCTTCGGCAGCGCCTCGTTCATCCGCCGCGCGTACGGCGCCGGGGCGTCGGTCTCCGACCTGGCCGCGCAGGTGGAGGCGGCGGGCGTCTCCCGCGTGACCGGGGCCGTCTACGGCGACGAGTCGTTCTTCGACGCCCGCCGCGGCGGTCCCGACAGCGGCTACGCCTTCTCCTGGGACATCGGCGCGCCGCTCAGCGCCCTGGCCTTCGACCGCGGGCTGGCCAACAGCCAGGGGACCGCCCTCCAGCGCCGGCCCGCGCGCTTCGCCGCGGACCAGCTGACGCGGGCGCTGCGGTCGGCGGGCGTCCGGGTCGGCGGGTCCGCGGGCGAGCGGGCCGCGCCGGCCACCGCCGTCGAGGTCGCCGCCGTCTACTCCCCCACCCTGGCCACGATTGCCCGGCTGACCAACGTCCCCTCTGACAACTTCTTCGCCGAGATGCTGATCAAGACGCTCGGCGGGCACTTCCGCGGGAACGGGTCGACCGCGGCCGGCGCGGCCGTCGTCATGTCCTACTGGCGCCAGTTCGGGGTCGCGGCCCGCATCTCCGATGGCTCGGGCCTGTCTCGGGCGGACCGGACCACCCCGCGGCAGGTGGTCACCCTCCTGGACCGGATGGACCGCAGCCTGCAGCTGGCGGCGCCGTTCCGGGCCTCCCTGGCCGTGGCCTGCGTGAGCGGGACGCTGGCCGGGCGGATGTGCGGCACGCGCGCCTCCGGGCGCTGCCGCGGCAAGACGGGCACGCTGTCCAACGTCTCCGCCCTGTCGGGCTACTGCGACGTGTCCGGCAACCGGACGATCGCCTTCTCCATCCTCATGAACCGCGTCGACGTGTCCGGGGCGCGCAGCCTGCAGAACCGGATGGGCGCGGCGATCGCCGCTTACACACCGTCCAGCAGCGCCAGCAGGCCGTCCTCGTCCAGGACGTCCGTGCCCAGCCGCTGAGCCTTCTCCAGCTTGGAGCCGGGGGTGTCCCCGGCCACCAGGTGGTCGGTGTTCTTGGACACCGACGTGGTCACGCGCCCACCCGCGCCCAGGATGCGCTCGGTGGCCTCCTCGCGGGTCAGCGTGGGCAGCGTCCCGGTCAGCACGAAGGTCTTGCCGGCCAGCGGCCCCTCGCCGGGAGGCGGGCCCTCCTGGGAGAGCTGCAGCCCCGCCGCCCGCAGGCGCTCGATCAGCTCTCGGGTGGCCTCGTCGGCCAGGGCGTCGTGCAACGTCTGGGCCACGATCGGACCGATCCCCGGAGTCTGCGCGATCTCCTCGGGCGAGGCCGCCATCAGCGCGTCGATCGAGCGGAAGCGCTGCGCGAGGTTGCGGGCGTTGACGCCGCCCACGCTCTCGATGCCCAGCGCCCACAGCACCCGCGCGAACGGGCGCGCGCGGCTGGCGGCGATCGCGTCGACCAGGCGCCGCGCGGAGATCTCCGCGAAGCCCTCCAGCTCGATGAGCTGCTCCGGAGTGAGCGAGTACAGGTCGGCCGCGTTGCGAACCAGGCCGGCGCGCATGAGCTGGGACACCCGCTCATCGCCCAGTCCCTCGATGTCCATGGCCCCCCGCGCGGCGAAGTGGGTGAGCAGCTGCCACTGGCGTCCGGGGCAGTCGCGGTTGGGGCAGCGGGTGAAGACCTCGCCCTCGTGCTTGACCGTGGGCGTGGCGCACACCGGGCACTTCGCCGGCGGCTTGGGCTTGCGCGCGCGGCCCTTGCGCCCCACGGCGTCGGGCGCCGGGGAGACGACCTGGGGGATGACGTCACCCGCGCGCAGGACGATCACGTCGTCGCCCTCGCGCACGTCCTTGCGGGCCAGGTCCTCCTCGTTGTGCAGCGTGGCCATCTTCACGGTCACGCCGCTGACGCCCACCGGCTCCAGCTGGGCGAAGGGGACCAGATGCCCGGTGCGCCCCACGTTCCAGTGCACCTTCACCAGCTTGGTCACCGCGGTCATCGGCGGGAACTTCCACGCCACCGCCCCGCGGGGCTCGCGGCCCACGACGCCCAGGCGCCGCTGGAGCTCGTAGTCGTTGACCTTCACCACGACCCCGTCGATCTCGTAGTCCAGCCCCTCCCGGCGCTCCTGCCACGACGTGCAGATCTCCATGACCTCGGCCACGTCCTGCGCCACCTGGACCTCGGGGTTGACGGGGAAGCGCCGCTCGCGCAGCCAGTCCAGCGCCTGCCCGTGGCGCTCGAAGGCGATCCCCTCCATCGCCCCCACCCCGTACACCCAGATGGAGAGAGGGCGGTCGGCCGCGATCTGGGGGTCGAGCTGGCGGATCGCCCCCGCGGCCGAGTTGCGCGGGTTCATGTAGGTCCGCTCGCCGGCCGCGGCGCGGCGCTCGTTGAGCTCCGCGAAGCCCTTCAGGGGCATGTAGACCTCGCCGCGCACCTCGATCAGCGGCGGCGCGTCCTCGATGGCCAGCGGGATGGACTTGATGGTGCGCAGGTTCTGGGTGACGTCCTCGCCGATCGTCCCGTCGCCCCGGGTGGCGCCGCGCTCCAGGCGCCCGTCGCGGTAGACCAGCGAGATGGCCAGCCCGTCGATCTTGGGCTCGCACACGTAGTCGAAGCGCTCCTGCGCGATCCCCTCGCGCGCCAGGTGGTTGCGCATGCGCTCCACCCAGGCCTGCAGCTCCTCCTCGCCGCGCGCGTTGGCCAGCGAGAGCATGGGCTGGAGGTGCTCGACCTGGACGAAGCGGTCCAGGGGCTTGGCGCCCACCCGCTGGGTCGGCGAGTCGGGCGAGGCCAGCTCGGGGTGCTCGGCCTCCAGCCCGCGCAGCTCGTCCAGCAGCGCGTCGTACTCGTCGTCCCCGACCTGCGGGTCGTCCAGGACGTAGTAGCGATGGTTGTGGTGCTCGATCTCCCGTCGCAGCTGCTCCGCGCGGGCGGCGGGATCCTGCTTCGCCTGGGCCGGGCTCACTCGACCTCGTGCGCGGCCGGCTCCACGAGGCGGGCCAGGTCGTACACGCTGAGCGCATCCAGCCCGGCCTTGTCAAAGAGATCGAAGTGGATGGGGGTCACGGCGATCGACCCGGCGGCCACGACGGCGAGGTCGGTGCCGTCCTCCTTCTCGTAGGAGATGTCGCCGCCGTAGATGTGGAACAGGCGCCGCCCGTCCTCTGACTCGTCCTGCAGGCGCAGGCGGTCGCGGTAGATGCGCTTGCCGAGCCGCGTCAGCTCGACGCCCGCCGGCGTGCAACCGGGCGCGTTGACGTTCAGCAGCGTGCCCTCGGGCAGCGGCACCTCCTCGATCTCCTCCACCAGGCGGGCGGTGAAGCGGGCGGCCACGGAGAAGTCGAACTCGCGCCCCAGGCGGAAGTCCATCTCCCCCGCGCGCGACTGCTGGGAGACCGCGACCGCCGGCAGCCCCAGCACGATGCCCTCCAGCGCGGCGGCCACGGTGCCCGAGTAGGTGATGTCGTCTCCGAGGTTGGAGCCGTGGTTGATGCCGGCCACGACCAGATCGGCCTTGAAGCCGTCGATCAGGCCCAGCTTGGCGAAGCGCACGCAGTCCACCGGCGTGCCGTCCGTGGCGTAGCCGACGGTGCCGTCGCCGAAGTCGATCTCCTCCACCCACAGCGGCCGCCGGGTGGTGATGCCGCGGCCCACGGCCGAGCGGTTGGAGTCCGGCGCGATAACGGCCAGCTCGAGGTCGGGAACCTCGAGCAGCGCGCGGCGCAGGGCCTGGAGCCCGGCGGCGTTGATCCCGTCGTCGTTGGTGAGAAGGACCTTCACGGACCTACAGGTTAGTAGCGCACCCCGACCAGGAAGAGGCCGTGGGCCGGAGCGGTTCGCCCTGCCTCCGCGCGGGGGCGGCCGTCGAGCAGGTCCGCGAAGGCCTCCGTGGTCCGCTTGCCCTCGGCCACCTCGAGCATCGTGGCCACCAGGATCCGGTTCATGTGGCGCAGGAACGCGTCGGCCTCGATGCGGAACACGAGGACGTCGCCCTCCTGCTCCCAGCCGGCGTCGAACACGGTCCGGTCGAAGAAGACGTGCTCGGTCTGAGTGGGGGTGAAGGCGGTGAAGTCGTGCCGGCCGACCAGCGCCGCCGCGCACGCGTCGAGCGCCGCGCGGTCCAGCGGGCGCGGCCACCACAGGGCGCGGCCACGCTCGAGGGGGCTGGGCACGGAACGGGCCAGGACGCGGTAGCGGTAGCTGCGGCTGCGCGCGTCGCGCCGGGCGTCGAACCCGTCGGGCGCCGGCGCGCACGCGCGCGCGGCGATCTGATCGGGTAGCAGCGCGTTAAGCGCCCCCGGCGCCATCGCCTCGCCCTCGTAGGAGCAGACCTGGCCGGTGGCGTGAACGCCGCGGTCGGTGCGCCCCGCGCACTGCACCTCGACCTCCCGGCGCAGCACCGTGCCCAGCGCCCGCTCGACCTCGCCCTGCACCGAGCGCAGGCCGGGCTGCCGCGCCCATCCCGCGAACGGGGTCCCGTCGTACTCGAGGTCGAGGCGCGCGGTCAGACGAGCTCGAGGTAGACCATCTCGGTGCTGTCGGAGCGCCGAGGGCCGAGCTTCAGGATCCGCGTGTAGCCGCCGGGCCGCTCCGCGTAGCGCGGGGCGACCTCCTCGAACAGCTTGTGGACGGCGAACTTGTCCTGCCCCAGCGCCGACAGGGCCTGCCGGCGCGCGTGCAGGTCCCCGCGCTTGGCCAGCGTGATCAGCTTCTCGACCTCGGGCTTGACCGCCTTGGCCTTGGCCTCGGTGGTCTTGATCCGCTCGTGGTCGATCACCTCCTTGCAGAGGTTGCGAAGCAGGGCCTTGCGGTGGGCGGCCGAGCGCGAGAGCTTGTGGCGGGTCTTCTGGTGGCGCATGGCGCCGACGATCCTAGCCGGGCCGCGCCCTAGTCGTCCCGGAGGTCCAGGCCACGCGCCTGGAGGGTCTCCACGACCTCGTCGATCGACTTCTTGCCGAAGTTCGGGATCGCGGCCAGCTCGCCCTCGCTCTTGGACACGAGGTCGCCGACGGTCTGGATGCCCGCGCGCTTGAGGCAGTTGTACGAGCGCACGCCCAGCTCGAGCTCCTCGATGAGGATCTCGTCCATCCCGGTGGAGGGACGGGCCGCCGTGGCCACGCCGGCCGCCTGGGCGCCGCCGTCGAGCACGCCCGGCATGGCGCCGCGCAGCTCCTCGATGCGGTCCTCGTCCGTGAAGATCGCCAGGTGGGAGATCAGGATCTCCGCCGCCTCGCGCAGGGCCTCCTGCGGGTCCTTGGACCCGTCGGTCTCGATGTCCAGCGTGAGCTTGTCGTAGTCGGTGCGCTGGCCGACGCGGGCCTGGTCCACCTCGTACGCGACTCGCCGCACGGGCGAGAAGATCGAGTCGATGGGGATGACGCCGATCGGCTGGTCCGGGGACTTGTTGTCCTCGGCGGGCGTGTATCCGCGCCCGCGGCCGATCGTGATGTAGAGCTCGAGCTTGGTCTTCTTCTCGAGTGTGGCGATGGGGGCGTCGGGGTTGAGGATCTCCACGCCGGCGGGCAGGTCGATGTCCTTGGCGGTCACCTCACCTGGCCCCGTGACGACGAGGGGAGCCTCGACCTCGCTGGCGTCGGAGTGCATGCGGCACACGATGCCCTTGAGGTTGAGCACGATGTCGGTCACGTCCTCCTTGACGCCCTTGATCGTCGAGAACTCGTGGGCCACGCCCTCGATCCGCACGCTGGTGACGGCGGCGCCGCCCAGCGATGACAGCAGGACGCGGCGCAGCGAGTTGCCGAACGTGTAGCCGAAGCCGCGGTCCAGCGGCTCGATGGTGAACGAGCCGCGATTGTCCTCGACGTTCTCGGCGGTGATCCGGGGGATCTGGAAGTCAAGCATTCAGGGGGTCCTCGGGTTGTGGTGAAGGGGGCTGCCGGGCGGGGCGGCCGTGGTTACTTCGAGTACAGCTCGACGATGAGCTGCTCCTGCACCGGCGCGGCGATCTCGTTGCGCTCGGGCTTGCGCAGCATCTTCGCCGTCAGCCCGTCGTGGTCGGCCTGCAACCACGCCGGGATCTGGCCGGTCAGCTCGGTGGCGTCGCGGATGACGGGCTCGGCCGTCGTGCCCGCCTTGACGGCGATCACGTCGCCCGGCCGCACCTGGTAGCTGGGAATGTCCACCCGCCGCCCGTTGACGCTCCAGTGGCCATGGCGCACCAGCTGGCGCGCCTGACGGCGCGACGCGGCGAAGCCCAGTCGAACCAGCACGTTGTCCAGGCGGCACTCAAGCAGCGACAGCAGGTTCTCACCCGTGATGCCGGCCTGCCGGCTGGCCTTGGCGTAGTAGATACGGAACTGCTTCTCCTGCACGCCGTAGTAGCGCCGCGCCTTCTGCTTCTCGCGCAGCTGGACTCGGTACTCGCTCTGCTTCTGGCGGCCCCGGCCATGATCGCCGGGCGGGTAGGAGCGGCGCTCGACGCCGCACTTGTCCGTCAGGCAGCGCTCGCCCTTGAGGAACAGCTTCTGGCCCTCGCGGCGGCACTGCTTGCACTGGGGGGAAGTATCGCGGCCCATGGTCAGACCCTCCGCCGCTTGCGGGGGCGGCACCCGTTGTGGGCCTGCGGGGTGACGTCGCGCACGGAGGTGACCTCCAAGCCGGCGGCCTGCAGCGAGCGGATGGCGGTCTCGCGTCCCGAGCCGGGGCCCTTGACGTAGACGTCGACCTTCTGGAGGCCGTGCTCCATGCCCTTGCGCGCGGCGGCGTCGGCGGTGACCTGCGCCGCGAACGGCGTGGACTTGCGCGAGCCCTTGAAGCCCGCGCCTCCGGCCGACTCCCAGGCGATGACGGCGCCCTCGCGGTCGGTGAGCGTGACGATGGTGTTGTTGAACGAAGTCTTGATGTGGGCCTGGCCGATGGCGATGTTCTTGCGGGCCTTGCGGCGGCCGCGCTGGGGACGGCGGGGAGCGGGACTCACTTCTTGACCGCCTTCTTCTTGCCGGCCACCTGCATGCGGCGCGGGCCCTTGCGGGTGCGGGCATTGGTCTTGGTGCGCTGGCCGCGAACGGGCAGGCCGCGCCGGTGGCGCAGGCCGCGGTAGCAGCCGATCTCCATCAGGCGCTTGATGCTCTGGGAGACCTCGCGGCGCAGGTCGCCCTCCACGGTCAGGTTCTCGACGGCGTCGCGGAGCTTGACCACCTCGTCCTCGGTCAGGTCGCGGACCTTGCGGTCCGGCTCGACCCCGACCTGGGCGAGCAGCTGGTTGCTGGACGAGCGGCCGATGCCGTACACGTACGTGAGGCCGACCTCGACGCGCTTGTTCAGGGGGATGTTGACTCCGGCGATGCGTGCCATGCCTGCCCCGTCAGCCCTGCCGCTGCTTGTGACGGGGGTTTTGGCAGATCACGAGAACCGCGCCGTGGCGGCGGATGATCTTGCACTTCTCGCACATGGGCTTGACCGACGGTCGTACCTTCATGATCCCCTTCGAATGAGTCCTGCGCCGTGGCTCTGGCCACCGTTTCGGCGGGCCGCTACCACGTCGAGGAACTGCTTGCAGCAGAAAAGCGCCCCCTAGAGAGCGCGACCCGGCATAGTAGCAAAGCAATACGGCCCGGCCGGGCCCGCTCAGGCCGCCGCGCGCTTGGCGTCGACGTGCCACGGCGTGAGGACCCGGGGACCGTCGGCGGTGACCGCCACCGTGAACTCGAAATGGGCGGCCAGGGAGCCGTCCTGGGCGTAGATCGCCCAGTGGTCGTCGCCCATCCGGACCGGGTGGCGGCCGGCCGTGACCATGGGCTCGACGGCCAGGACCATCCCCTCCTCCAGCTCCGGGCCGCGCCCGGCCTCACCGAAGTTGGGGATCTGCGGATCCTCGTGCATGTCGCGCCCGATGCCGTGGCCCACCAGGGAGCGCACCACCGAGAAGCCCTCGCCCTCCACGTGGGTCTGCACCGCATGGGAGACGTCGCCCAGCCGGTTGCCGGGGCGCACCTGCTCGACGGCGGCGAACAGCGCGCCCTCGGTGGCGCGCAGCAGGCGGGTGGCGATCGGGGAGATAGGGCCCACCGGGAAGGTCCGGGCGGCGTCGGCCACCCAGCCGTCGTGGACCACTCCGACGTCCACGGAGAGGATGTCCCCGCGCGAGAGCTTGTAGGGGCCGGGGATCCCGTGCACGACCATGGAGTTGGGCGAGGCGCAGATCGAGCCCGGGAACCCGCGGTAGCCCTTGAACGCGGGCTCCGCTCCCTGCGAGCGGATGAACTTCTCCGCCGCCGCGTCGAGGTCCGCGGTGGTGACGCCCGGGCGAACCTTGGTCTGAAGGAGGTTCAGCGTCTTGACCAGGATGGCCCCGGCCGCCGCCATGCGGTCGATCTCCTCGGGGGACTTCTTGATTATCAAAGCGTTTCCTCGAGCTTCAGCGTAGCCAGCGTGGCCCGGATGTGGTCATGGACCTCGGCGGGGCTGCGCGTGCCGTCGAAGCGGCGCAGCAGCCCTTTGTCCTCGTAGTAGCCGATCACCGGCTCGGTCTGGCGGTGATAGACGTCGAGCCGGTGGCGGACGGTCTCGGGCTTGTCGTCGTCGCGCTGCACCAGGCGCGCGCCGTCCTGGTCGCAGACGTCCTGGTGCTTGGGCGGGTCGAACTCCACGTGGTAGACGTGCTGCTCGTTCTTGACGCACTGCCGGCGGCCCGAGATGCGGCGCACGACGTCCTCGTCGGGGGTGTCGATGAGCAGCGCGGCGGTCAGGCTGCGCCCGACGCGCTCGAGCTCCTCGTCCAGCGCCTTGGCCTGGTCGACGGTGCGCGGGAAGCCGTCGAGGATGAAGCCGTCCTTGGTGTCGTCCTGCTGGAGGCGCTCGACCGCCAGGCCGATGATCACGTCGTCGGGCACCAGGTCGCCGTTGTTCATGTACTTGGCGGCCTCCTGACCCAGCGGAGTGCCCTCCTTGACCGCGTTGCGCAGCATCTCGCCGGTCGCCACGTAGGGCAGGCGGAAGTCGTCGACCAGCCGCTGTGCCTGGGTTCCCTTCCCCGCTCCCGGCGGGCCCAGCAGAATCAGGTTGAGCTCGGACACGCCCGGCCGAGCCTACTTCAAAAAGCCCTCGTAGTTACGCATCATCAGCTGGGCCTCGAGCTGCTTCATCGTGTCCAGGGCGACGCCGATGACGATCAGGATCGAGGTCCCACCGAAGAAGAAGTTCGCGCTGGTCTGGTTGATGATGATCGTCGGCAGCGCGGCCACCGCGGCCAGGAAGAGGGCGCCCGGGAACGTGAGCCGGGCGAGGATGCGGTCGAGGAATTCGGCCGTGGGCCTCCCTGGTCGCACCCCGGGTATGAAGCCGCCGTACTTCTTGAGGTTGTCGGCCTGGTCGACGGGGTTGAACGTGACCGCCGTATAGAAGTACGTGAAGAGGATGATGAGGACGGTCTCGCCGGCGACGTAGGCCCAGCCGTTGGGCGAGAAGAAGACCGAGAGGTCGCGGGCCCAGGGCGAGTTGATGAGCTGCCCGACTGTGGGCGGGAAGGCCATCAGCGAGGCGGCGAAGATGACCGGGATCACGCCCGCCATGTTCACCCGCAGCGGCAGGTAGGTCTGGCCGCCGCCGGACATCCGCCGCCCGATCACGCGCTTGGCGTACTGGACGGGGATGCGGCGCTGGCCCTCCTGCACGAACACGATGGCCGCGATCACGGCCAGGGCGACGAAGGGCATCATCACCTTGAAGACCGGGTCCGGGTTGGTCCACCAGGCCTGGACGCCGTTGGGGATGCCCGAGGCGATGGAGGCGAAGATCATCAGCGAGATCCCGTTGCCGATCCCGCGCTGCGTGATCAGCTCGCCCAGCCACATCAGCAGGATCGTGCCCGCGGTCAGCGAGATCACGATCATGAAGACCGTCGGCCCGTTGAAATTGGTGACCACCGGGCTGCCCGCGCTCTGCCCGAAGGAGCGGAAGAGGAAGACGTAGCCGACGGACTGCGCGAGGGCCAGCGCGACGGTCAGGTAGCGCGTGTACTGGGTGATCCGCGCCTGGCCGACCTCCCCCTCCTTCGACAGCTTCTCCAGCGAGGGCACGACCACCGTGAGCAGCTGCAGGATGATCGAGGCCGTGATGTACGGCATGATCCCCAGCGCGAAGATCGCCACCCGCTGGAGGCCTCCGCCCGAGAACAGGTTGAGGAACCCCAGGATGTTGGACCCGGAGAAGTTCTGCTGGATGTCCGCGACGGCCTTGGTGTCGATCCCCGGCACGGGGATGTGGGAGCCGAAGCGGTAGAGCGCCAGCATCGCCGCCGTGAAGGCGAGCTTGCGGCGAATCTCTGGGACGGTGAAGGCGCTGGAGATCGTGCGCAGCATCGGTACTCCTACGCGTCGATCACCTGGCACGTCCCGCCGGCCGCCTCGATGCGCTCGCGCGCGGTGGCGCTGAAGCCGTGGGCGTGGACCGTCAGGGGCTTGGACAGCTCGCCCTTGGCGAGAACCTTGACCGGCACGTCCTTGCGCTTGGCCAGGCCCTTCTCGCGCAGGCCGTCCAGCGTGACCTCGGCGCCGGAGTCGAAGCGCTCCTCGAGGTCGGCCAGGTTGACCGGCTGGGTGTGCGTGCGGAAGGGCTCGAAGGGCATCGACTTCTTCATGTGCGGGCCGCGCAGCTTGCGCATCCGCATGTGGATCGGGTTCTGGCCGCCCTCGAACCGGACGCGCTTCTTGGCGCCCGAGCGCGAGCCCGCGCCCTTCTGGCCGCGGCCCGAGGTCTTGCCCGTGCCCGAGCCCTCGCCGCGGCCGACGCGCTTGCGGGGACGGCGCGAGCCCTTGGGCGGCTTGAGGTTGTGCAGGCCGACGCGCTCAGGCATCGACTTCCACCAGGTGGCGAACCGCGTGGACCATGCCGCGCAGCTGGGGGGTGTCCTCGCGCTCGACCGTCTGGTTGATCTTGCGCAGGCCCAGCGAGCGCAGCGTGTCGCGCTGGCGCGCGTTGGCTCCGTTGGCGGAGCGACGCTGGGTGACCTTGACCTTGCTCATGTCGCGCTCTCGACCTCCGCGGTCTCCGTCGCGACCGCCCCGGTCTCCTTCTCCTTGGAGTCGAGGCCGAGCACCTGGTCGACGCTCAGGCCGCGCAGCTGGGCGACCTCGAGGGGCGTGCGCAGCGACTGCAGGCCCGCGACCGTGGCCTTGACCAGGTTGATCGGGTTCTGCGACCCCAGGCTCTTGGAGAGGATGTCGTGGATCCCGGCCAGCTCGAGCACGGCGCGCACACCCCCGCCGGCGATGACGCCGGTTCCCTGGGACGCGGGCTTGAGCAGCACCTCGCCGGCGCCGAAGCGCCCAATCGTGCGGTGGGTGATGGTCGACCCGTGCATCGGCACCTTGAAGAGATCCTTCTTGGCCCGCTCGACGGCCTTCTGGATCGCCACCGGGACCTCGTTGGCCTTCCCGTAGCCGACGCCCACGGTGCCGTTCTCGTCCCCGACCACGACCAGCGCGGTGAAGGAGAAGCGCCGGCCGCCCTTGACGACCTTCGCGACGCGGTTGATCTCGACCACGCGCTCCTGGAGGTCGAGGCCCGCGGGGCCTGTGGATCGCTTCATCGCCATGGCGTTTGAGGGTAGCGGAGGGCGCTCACAGGGCCAGGCCTCCCTCGCGGGCGCCGTCGGCGAGGGCCTTGACGCGGCCGTGGTAGCGGTAGCCGCCGCGATCGAACACGGCGCGCTCCACACCGGCCTCGCCGGCGCGCTGCGCCAGGAGCGTCCCGGCCTTGGCGGCCTGCTCCATGCGCCCGAGCCCCTTGAGCGGCTCCTCGGTCCAGGCGACGGCGACCAGCGTGCGGCCGCTCTCGTCGTCCACGAGCTGCGCGGAGATGCCCCGGTTGGAGCGAAAGACGGACAGCCGGGGCCGGGCAGCCGTGCCGCTGACCTTCGCGCGGACGCGCCGGCGCCGGCGCAGCCGCTGGGCGGGCTTGGTCTTGACGGTCATGCGCGCTTGCCCACCTTCCGCGCCACGTACTCGCCCTCGTAGCGGATGCCCTTGCCCTTGTAGGGCTCGGGCGGGCGCTGCTTGCGGATGTTGGCGGCCACCTCGCCGACGAGCTGCTTGGAGATCCCGCGCACGATCACGCGGGTGGGCACCGGGACCTCGAACTCGATGCCCTGCGGCGCCTTGACCGAGACCGGGTGGGAGTAGCCCAGGGCCAGCTCCAGGTCGTTGCCCTTCTTCTGGGCGCGGTAACCGACGCCCTGGATCTCCAGCGTCTTGGTGTAGCCGTCGGTCACGCCCACGACCATGTTGAACACCAGCGAGCGGGTCAGCCCGTGCAGGGCGCGGTGCTCGCCGCGGTCGGTGGGACGGGTGACCACGAGCTGCTCGTCCTGCTGCGCCACCGTGATGTCGCGGTGGATGCGCTCGGACAGCTCGCCCTTGGGGCCGTTGACCCGCACGACGCCGGGCTCGATCGCCACGCTGACGCCGGAGGGCACGGGAATGGGCTGCTTGCCGATGCGGGACACCTAGATGGCCCTTTCTCGGCCCGCGTGCCCGCGGGGGCGCGCAAGACCAAGCTGGTCAAGGACACAGGGTGCAGCCTTTGCCGGTGGCAAAGGCCAACCCGAGGACGCAGATCCAGCGCAGGTATTGCGCGTCATCCGCGGGTGCGTGGGTCGGGGAAGGGCCATCTTGCTACCAGACCTCCGCGACCAGCTCGCCGCCGATGCCCTTGCGGCGGGCGTCGTGACCGGTCATGACGCCCTGGGACGTGGAGATGATGGTCGTGCCCATCCCGCCCTGGACCTTGGGGATGTGACGCGAGTCGACGTACGTGCGCCGGCCGGGGCGCGAGACGCGGCGCAGGCCGGAGATGACCGGCTTGCGGTCGTCGCTGTAGCGCAGGCCGACGCGCACCCGCTCGCCCGCCTGGCGCGGCTCGGGGGGCTTGACCTCGAAGCTCTCGATGTAGCCCTGCTCCTTGAGGATCCGCGCGATCTCCTTGGACAGGCTGGAGGACGGCGCCTCGATCGCGTCGTGCTGGGCCTGCAGCCCGTTGCGGATGCGGGTGAGGAAGTCGGCGGTGGGGTCGGTCAATGACATGGGTCGGCTACCAGCTGCTCTTGGTCATCCCGGGGACGAAGCCGTCGTGGGCGAGCTCGCGCAGGCAGATCCGGCAGACGCCGAACTTGCGGTACACCGCGCGGGCGCGGCCGCAGCGACGGCAGCGGGTGTAGCCCCGGGTCTTGTACTTGGGCGTCCGCCGCTGGCGCACGCGCTGTGAAGTCTTGGCCATCTAGTTCTGTCCTTCGTCCGGTGTGGGTTGCTCGTCGGTCGGCGCCGCGGCTTCGCCCTCGGCGCCTTCCCCAGCCTCGGCCTCGGGCTCCGGCTTGGCGTAGGCCTCGGGGTTCTCCTCCTTGAGCTGCTCCAGCGCGGCCTGCTCGGCCTCGGCCCGCTGCCGGGCCTCCTCCTTGCGCTGCTCCTCCGCGGCGGCCTCCTCCTCGTCGACGCTCGGGCCGCCGGGACGCCCCTCCTTGGAGAATGGCATGCCGAACGCCTCGAGGAGCGCGAAGGCCTCCTCGTCGGTGTCCGCGGTGGTGGTGATGGTCACGTCCAGGCCGCGGACCTGGTCGATCGCGTCGTAGTCGATCTCCGGGAAGATGATCTGCTCGCGGATGCCGATCGTGTAGTTGCCGCGGCCGTCGAAGGACCGGGGGCTCAGCCCGCGGAAGTCGCGGATCCGCGGGATGGCGATGGACATCAGGCGGTCGAGGAACTCGTACGCGCGCTCGCGGCGCAGGGTGCAGGAGACGCCCACGGGCATCCCCTCGCGCAGCTTGAAGGACGCGATCGACTTCCGGGCCCGGCGGACGCTGGGCTTCTGGCCCGCGATCGTGGCGAGCTGCTCGGTGGCGGCGTCCAGCATCTTGGAGTCCTGCTTGGCCTCGCCGACGCCCATGTTCAGGGTGATTTTGGAGATCCGCGGCGCCTGCATCGGGGTCGTGTACTTGAACCGCTTGACCAGGTCCGGCCGGATCTCGCTCTCGTAGCGCTCCTTCAGACGGGCGGGCATCAGTCGATCCTCGCTCCGGAGCGCTTGGCGACGCGGCGGCGGGTGCCGTCCTCGTCGCGCTCGAGGCGCACGCGGGTGGGCTTGCCCTCGGCCTTGGGGTCGACCAGGGCGACGTTGGAGATGTGGATGGGGCCCTCCTTCTCCACCACGCCGCCGACCTGCTCGGCGCGCTGGGCCCCCTGGACCTGCTGGGGGCGCATGTGCCTTTTCACGATGTTCAGGCCCTCCACGAAGACCTTCTGCTTCTTGGGGTCGACGCGCAGGACGCGGCCGGTCTTGCCGCGGTCCTTGCCGCCGATCACGATCACGTTGTCGTCCTTGCGGATCTTCGGGCGCGCCATGGCTAGAGCACCTCCGGAGCGAGCGAGACGATCTTCATGAAGTTGCGGTCGCGCAGCTCGCGGGCGACGGGGCCGAAGATGCGCGTGCCGCGCGGGTTGTTCTGGGCGTCGATGAGGACGGCCGCGTTCTCGTCGAAGGCGATGTAGGTGCCGTCGTCGCGGCCGAACTCCTTGCGGGTGCGCACGACCACGGCGGTCACGACCTCGCCCTTCTTGACCGATCCCTGCGGGTTCGCCTGCTTGACGGTGGCGACGATGACGTCGCCCACGCCGGCGTAGCGCCGGCGCGAGCCGCCCCGGACGCGGATGCAGAGGATCTCGCGGGCGCCGGTGTTGTCGGCCACCCGCAGGCGAGTCTCGTTCTGGATCACTTCGCGCGCTCCAGGATCTCCACCAGCCGCCAGCGCTTGGTGCGCGACAGCGGGCGGCTCTCGATCACGCGAACGGTGTCGCCGATGCCGGCGTCGTTGCGCTCGTCGTGGGCGTGCAGCGTGGAGGAGCTGCGGATCACCTTGTCGTAACGGCGATGACGCTTGGCGCTGTCCACGCGGACCGTGATGGTCTTGTCGGCTCGGTCGGAGACGACGATGCCCTGGCGGACCTTGGCGCGGCCGTGCGGGCGCTCCACGGGCGGCGGGGTCTCGGCGGGCGGCTGCTCGGCGCGGCGCGCCCTGGCCTTCTCGCGGCTCTTGACGCGGTACGCCCGCCGGGTAGCGGCGGTCTTCGCGCGCTTCGCTTCGCGATCGGAGCGGCGCTGATCGGCGTCGCGCACCGGCCGCTCCTCGACATGCACGGACCGCGACCGCTTGCGGGCCTCCTTGGGCGAGAGGGTCTCGGCCGGCTCGGCGGGCTCGGCGGGAGCCGCCGCCGCAGGAGCCTCCTCGGCGGGCGCCTCCTCTTCGGCCGGAGCCTCGTCAGCGGGGGCCTCCTCAGCCGCGGGGGCAGCCTCCTCGGCAGGGGCCTCTTCCGCCGGAGCGGCTTCTTCCTCCGCCGGAGCTTCCTCCGCGGCCGGAGCGGCCTCCTCAGCCGGAGTCTCCTCCGCGGCCGGAGCGGCCTCCTCGGCGGGAGCGGTCTCCTCGGCGGCCGGCGTCGGCTCCTCGGTCGGGGTCTCCTCGGTCTTGTCGTCCTTCTCTTCTTCGGCCATCAGTTGCTCAATTCGGCGTTGACGTTGATTCCGCGCTCGCGCGCGACGGTCAGGGCTCGGGCCAGGTCGCGCTTGGCGGTCCCCAGGCCGGCGGTGTTCTCCAGCTCGCCGGTGGCGTGCCGGAAGCGGAGCCCGAACACCTCCTGGCGCGTCGTGCGGATGTGCTCGACCAGCAGGTCGTCGGTCATGTCGCGAACCTCGGCGGCGCGGGGCATCAGAACTGCCCCTCACGCGCGACGAACTTGGTCTTCATCGGAAGCTTGTGTCCGGCCAGGCGCATGGCCTCGCGGGCGAGGTCCTCGGGGACCCCGGCCAGCTCGAACATGACGCGGCCGGGCTTGACGACGGCCACCCATCCCTCGGGGTTGCCCTTGCCCGAGCCCATGCGGGTCTCGGCGGGCTTCTGGGTGAAGGGCTTGTCCGGGTACAGGTTGATCCACACCTTGCCGCCGCGCTTGATCTTGCGCGTCATGGCGATTCGGGCAGCCTCGATCTGGCGGTTGGTGACCCAGCCGCGCTCGAGCGCCTTCAGCCCGTAGTCGCCGAATTGCACGTTGGTCTGGCCGCGCGAGTTCCCGGCCATGCGGCCGCGGTGCTGCTTGCGGTGCTTGACGCGCTTGGGGGACAGCATCAGCGCTGGGCTCCTCCGCCGGGCGGGCCGCCCTGGCCGCCGCCGCGCGGGCCGCCGCCTCCGCCGCGAGGACCGCCACCACCACCGCCGCCACGGGGACCGCCCCCGCCGCCGCGCGGGCCGCCGCCACCGCCGCCGCCGCGGGAGCCACCACCGCCGCCGCCGCCGCCGCGGTAGCCACCGCCACCGCCACCGCCGCCGCCGCCGCGATAACCGCCGCCGCCTCCACCGCCGCCGCCGCCGCCACCGCGGCCGCGGCCTCCGCCGCCGCCACCGCCGCGCCCGCGCCCGTCGCCCCGGCCGCGTCCGCGGTCGTCGCGACCGCCGCGATCGCCGGGCAGCGGCGCGTTGACGTCGGTGAGATCGGCGCCGGTGTAGCCCTCAGGCATGATCTCGCCCTTGTTGATCCAGCACTTCACGCCGATGCGCCCGAACGTCGTGCGCGCCTCGTAGAAGCCGTAGTCGATGTCCGCGCGCAGCGTGTGGAGCGGGACGCGGCCGTCGGAGTAGCCCTCGGTCCGGGCCATCTCGGCTCCGCCCAGGCGACCGGACACCTGGACCTTCACTCCCTTGGCGCCGGAACGCATGGCCGAGGTGAGCGCGCGCTTCATCGCGCGCCGGAAGGCCACGCGGTTCTGGAGCTGCTCCCCGATCGACTGCGCCACCAGCGCGGCGTCGAGCTCGGGGCGCTTGATCTCGTGGATGTTGACCTTGATCTGCTTGCGCGTCATCCGGTGCAGGTCGCGCCGCAGGGCGTCAACCTCGCTGCCGGACTTGCCGATCACGATCCCCGGCCGGGCCGTGTGGATGTTGACCTCGACCTCGTTGGCGTCCTTGCGGATGGTGATGTCGGACAGGCCCGCGTGCGCGAGCTTGCCGTGGATGTGCGCGCGGATCTTGACGTCCTCGTCCAGGTAGTCCGCGAACTGGCGCTCGTTGAACCAGTTGGACTTCCAGTCGTGGATGTAGCCCACGCGCAGCGACTCGGGATGGACCTTCTGACCCATTAGGCGGTCTCCTTCGGCGTGAGCGTGATCGTCAGGTGGGAGGTGCGCTTGCGGATCGGCGTCGCGCGCCCCATGGCGCGCGGCTGGAAGCGCTTGAGCGTCGGGCCCTCGTCGGCGAAGGCCTCCTTGATGCGCAGGTCGTCGCCGACCAGCTCGTGGTTGTGCTCGGCGTTGGCGACGGCCGACTCCAGCAGCTTGGACCAGTCGCGCGCGACGGCGCGGGGCGCGAAGCGCAGGATGGCGCGGGCCTCGTCCACGTCCTTGCCGCGGATGTGGTCGCAGACCAGCCGGGCCTTGCGCGCGGAGGAGCGCACGTACTTGGCGTGCGCGCGCACGACGGGCGGAGACGTGACCGTCTCGCTCGCGCCGCGCTTGCGGGCGGGAGCGGGCTTCGCCGGCTTCTCCGCCTTGGCCTTGGCGGGCTTCTCGGCCTTCGCCTTCGCCGTCGCCTTCGCCGCAGGCTTCTCCTCAGCCTCGGCCTCGGGCGCCTCCTCCGTCTCGGCCTCGGGGGCCTCGGCCGCGACGGGCTTCTTCGCGCGCGAGCGGCGCGCGGGCTTCTTGGCGGGCGCGTCCTTGGCGGGCGCGTCCTCGGTGACCGCGTCGGCCTTCGCGTCGGCCGCCTTCTCCGCCGCGGGCTTGGCCTTTGCGCGCGTGCGGCGCTTGGGCTTCTCGGCCGGAGTCTCGGCGGTCTCGTCGACCGCGTCCTTCTTCTCTTCCTCGGTCATCGCATCTTCGCCGTGCCGGCGTGGCCGCGGAACTTACGGGTGGGGGCGAACTCGCCGAGCTTGTGCCCGACCATCGCCTCGGTCACGAACACCGGGACGTGCTTCTGCCCGTCGTGCACCGCGATCGTGTGCCCGACCATCTCGGGGAAGATCGTCGAGGTGCGCGACCAGGTCTTGACCATGGTCTTGTTGCCCGAGGAGTTCATGGCCTCGACCCGCGCCAGCAGGCGCTCCTCGATCCACGGCCCCTTCTTGCTGGAACGAGACATCTAGCGCTTCTTCCCCCTCTTGCGGCCGCGGACGATGTAGGCATCGGACGACTTGCGCTTCTTGCGCGTGCGGTAGCCCAGCGTGGGGACGCCCCACGGCGTGACGGGGTGGCGCCCCGGCGTCGTGGAGCCCTCGCCGCCGCCGTGCGGGTGGTCGACCGGGTTCATGGCGGTCCCGCGCGTCTGCGGGCGCACGCCCATGTGGCGCTTGCGGCCGGCCTTGCCGACCTTCACGTTCTGGTGGTCGGCGTTGCCGATCGTGCCGACGGTGGCCCGGCACTCGGCGCGGACCAGTCGCATCTCGCCGGAGGGCAGGCGCAGCGTGGCCATGTCGCCCTCCTTGGCCATCAGCTGGATGGAGGCGCCGGCCGAGCGGCCCATCTGGCCGCCGCGGCCGGGCTGCAGCTCGACGTTGTGGATCAGCGTGCCCACCGGCATGTTGGCCAGGGGGAGCGAGTTGCCGACCGTGATCTCCACGCGCTCGCCGGACTGCACGGTCGCGCCGACCGCCAGCCGCTGCGGGGCCAGGATGTAGCGCTTCTCGCCGTCGGCGTAGTGCAGCAGCGCGATGTAGGCGGAGCGGTTGGGGTCGTACTCGATGGCCGCGACCTTGGCCGGCATCCCGTCCTTGCGGCGCTTGAAGTCGATGCGACGGTAGAGGCGCTTGGCCCCGCCGCCGCGGTGGCGCGAGGTCTTGCGGCCGTGCGCGTTGCGCCCGCCGGACTTCTTCATGCCCTCGACCAGGGACTTCTCGGGCTCGTCCTTGGTGATCTCGGCGAAGTCGGGATACGTCGAGAAGCGGCGGCCGGGGCTGGTCGGCTTGGGCTTGCGGATAGCCATCAGGCGCCGCCCTCCAGGCCCGCGAAGATCGGGATCTCGTCGCCGGGACCGACCTGCACGATGGCCTTCTTCCACCGGCGTGTGCGCCCGGTGCTCAGGCCACGGCGCTTGGGCTTGGACTTCACGGACATCGTGCGCACGTCGACCACCTTGACCTCGAAGAGCTCCTCGACGGCCTGGCGGATCTGCGTCTTGTGCGCGTCCGGGTGCACCCGGAAGGAGTACTTGCCGGCCGCGGCCAGCGCGTAGCTCTTCTCGGTCACGACGGGACGGATGATCACCTGGGTGGCCTCCATCAGGCGGCGGCCTCCTCGGCGGGCGCGACGCGCTCGCCCTTCGCCAGCGCGGTGAGCTCGCTCAGCGCCGCCTCGGACACGACCAGCGACGCGGCTCCGATGACGTCGACGACGCCGACGGCGCTCGCCGGGAGCACGGTCACGCGCTCGAGGTTGCGGAAGGACTTGGCGGCCGCCTCCTCGCCCTCGCCCAGCGCCACGACCACGGGCATGTCGCCGCCCCACTTCGTCAGGGCCTGGACGGCCTGCTTGGTGGAGGGCGCGTCGAAGCCCGGGGCGTCGACGACGGCCAGGGAGTCGCGACCCGCGTGCAGCGACAGCACGCTGCGCAGCGCGGCGCGGCGCGCCTTGCGGTTGACCTTGAAGGTGTAGTGGCGCGGAGATGGGCCGAACACGGTGCCGCCGCCCGTCCAGATGGGCGAGCGGATCGAGCCCGCGCGGGCCCGGCCGGTGCCCTTCTGGCGCCAGGGCTTCGCCCCGCCGCCGCGCACCTTGCCGCGCGTGCGTGTGGACGCGGTGCCCTGCCGGCGCGCGGCCTGGTCGGCGCGCACGCACTCGTGCACCAGCGCCTCGTTGAAGCGGGCCTCGAAGACCTCGGGATCGAGGTCCACGCCGCCCTGCTTGTGCAGCCAGGGTGCCTTGAGGCTAGGCATCGGTCCTGACCTCCACGGTCCCGTTCTTGGGCCCCGGCACCGAGCCCCGCAGCAGCAGCAGGTTCTCGCCGGCGATCACCTCGACGACCTCCAGGCCCTTCTGGGTGACGCGCTTGCCGCCCATCCGGCCGGGGCCGCGGATCCCCTTGAACACGCGCGAGGGCGTGGCCGACGCGCCGATCGACCCGGGCGCGCGGACGTTGTGCGAGCCGTGCGAGACGGGTCCGCGGGAGAAGTTGTGGCGCTTGATCGTCCCCTGGAAGCCCTTGCCCTTGGAGACACCGGAGACCTTCACGGTCTGGCCGGGCTCGAAGACGTCGCAGCGCACCTCGTCGCCGACCTGGAACTCGCCCGCCTCGTCGCGGAACTCCGCCAGGTGGCGGACCGGCGGGACGCCAGCCTTCTTGAGGTGGCCCAGCTGGCCGCCGGTCAGCTTCTTCTCGCGCACCGCGCCGAAGCCCAGCTGCACGGCCTCGTAGCCGTCGCGCTCGCCGGTGCGGATCGCGGTGACGTGACACGGGCCGGCCTCCAGCACGGTCACGCGCTCGACGCTGCCATCGTCGAGGAAGCGCTGGGTCATGCCGAGCTTGCGTGCCAGGATCGCGGCCACCTGCAACTCCTAGCCGGCCAGCCTGATCTCGATGTCCACGCCCGCCGGGAGGTGGTCGAGCCGCTGGAGCGAGTCGACGGTCTTCGGCGTCGGCTGGTGGATGTCGATCAGGCGCTTGTGGGTGCGGATCTCGAAGTGCTCGCGCGAGTCCTTGTCTTTGAACGGCGAGCGGATCACGCAGTAGACGTTCTTCTCGGTGGGCAGGGGCACCGGCCCGGTGACGGTCGCGCCGGTGCGCGAGGCCGTCTCCACGATCTCCTTCGCCGCCGTCTCGATCGCCGAGTGGTCGTAGCTCTTGAGCCGGATGCGGATCTTGTTTTGGGTTAGCGATGCCATTGGTTGCCTTGCTGCGTGAGAGAGGCGAGTCCCTGAACTCCGTGGGACCCGCCCCGGTGGTCGTATCTGACGTTGAACGAAACGGCGCCCGCCGTAAGGGCGGGCGCCGGGGTGTTACTCGACGACTTCGGTCACGACCCCGGAGCCGACCGTGCGGCCGCCCTCTCGGATCGCGAAGCGAAGGCCCTGGTCCATGGCGATGGGCTGGATGAGCTCCACCTCCATCTGCACGTTGTCCCCGGGCATGACCATCTCCGTGCCCTCGGGGAGGTTGGCCACCCCGGTCACGTCGGTGGTGCGGAAGTAGAACTGCGGCCGGTAGCCGGTGAAGAACGGGGTGTGACGCCCGCCCTCCTCCTTCTTCAGGACGTAGACCTCGGCCTTGAACTTGGTGTGGGGCGTGATCGAGCCCGGCTTGCACAGGACCTGCCCGCGCTCGATGTCCTCGCGCTTGGTGCCGCGCAGCAGGCAGCCGACGTTGTCGCCCGCCTGGCCCTGGTCGAGGATCTTGCGGAACATCTCGACCCCGGTGACGACCGTGTTCGTGGTGTCCTTGATCCCGACGATCTCGACCGTGTCGCCGGTGTTGACGATGCCCTGCTCGATGCGGCCCGTCGCCACCGTCCCGCGGCCGGTGATCGAGAAGACGTCCTCGACCGGCATCAGGAAGGGCTTGTCCAGGTCGCGCACCGGCTCCGGGATGTAGGCGTCCAGCGCCGCGGCCAGCTCGACGATCTTGGTCCTGGCCTCCTCGTCGCCCTCCAGCGCCTTGAGCGCGGAGCCGATGACGAACGGGATGTCGTCGCCGGGGAAGTCGTACTCCGACAGCAGCTCGCGGACCTCGACCTCGACCAGCTCCAGGAGCTCGGGGTCATCGACCATGTCGGCCTTGTTGAGGAACACGACGATGTAGGGCACGCCCACCTGGCGGGCGAGCAGGATGTGCTCGCGCGTCTGGGGCATGGGGCCGTCGGCCGCCGAGACCACGAGGATCGCGCCGTCCATCTGCGCGGCGCCCGTGATCATGTTCTTCACGTAGTCGGCGTGGCCCGGACAGTCGACGTGAGCGTAGTGCCGGTTGTCGGTCTGGTACTCGACGTGCGAGGTGGCGATGGTGATCCCGCGCTCCTTCTCCTCCGGAGCGTTGTCGATCTCCTCGAAGCTCTTGGCCTCGCCGCCCTGCTTCTCGGCCAGCACGTTAGTGATGGCGGCCGTCAGCGTCGTCTTGCCGTGGTCGATGTGACCGATGGTGCCGACGTTGACGTGCGGCTTGTCGCGCTCGAACTTCTCCTTCGCCACTTGTGTTCGCTCCTTTGAAGTCTGGTTGGGGCCCGCCCGGGTGAGGGCGAACCAAGAAAATCTAGCTCAGTTGGTCCTCTAGGCGGCTTCTGCCGTCCCGCCGCCGCGATCCTCGACGATCTTCTGCGCGATGTTCGTGGGCACCTCGTCGTAGCGCTCGAACTGCATGGTGTACGTCGCGCGTCCCTGAGTGACCGTACGAAGGTCCGTCGCGTATCCGAACATCTCGGACAGCGGCGCGAACCCGGTCACGACCATCGCGTTGCCCCGCGGCTCCTGGCTCTGGACCTGGCCGCGGCGGCGCATGAGGTCGCCGATGACGTCGCCGATGAAGTCCTCCGGCGTGACGACCTCGATGGAGAAGATCGGCTCCAGCAGGACCGGCTTGGCCCGCTTCACCGCCTCCTGGAGGGCCAGCGAGCCGGCCACCTTGAAGGCGATCTCCGAGGAGTCCACCTCGTGGTACTTGCCGTCGACCAGCGTCACGCGCACGTCGACGATCGGGTAGCCGGCCTTGACGCCGTTGCCCAGGGCCTCCTCGACGCCCTTCTCCACCGCGGGGATGAACTCCGTGGGGATCGACCCGCCCCTGATCTTGTTCACGAAGTCGAACCCCTCGCCGGGGGCCGGCTCGAGGTCGATCCTGACCACGCCGTACTGGCCCGAGCCGCCGGTCTGGCGGACGAACTTGCCCTCGACCTTGCGGGCCTCCCCGCGCACCGTCTCGCGGTAGGACACCTGCGGGCGCCCGACGTTGGCGTCCACCTTGAACTCCCGCAGCATGCGGTCGACCAGCACCTCGAGGTGCAGCTCGCCCATGCCGGAGATCTCGGTCTGGCCGGTCTCCTCGTTGGACTGGACCTGGAAGGTCGGGTCCTCCTCGGCCAGCCGGCCCAGGGCGACCGACATCTTCTCCTGGTCGGCCTTCGTCTTGGGCTCGATGGCCACCTTGATGACCGGCTCCGGGAAGGTGATGGTCTCCAGCTTGATCGGCGCGTCCGGGGCGGCCAGGGTGTCGCCGGTGGTGACCTGCTTGATGCCCACCCCGGCGGCGATGTCGCCCGCTCCGATCTCCGGGACCTCCTCGCGGTGGTTGGCGTGCATCATCAGGATGCGGCCGACCCGCTCGGTGCGCCCGGTGGAGGCGTTGAGGATGCGTGCGCCGGCCTCGAGGCGGCCGGAGTAGACGCGGAAGTAGGTGAGCTTGCCGACGTAGGGGTCGGCCATGATCTTGAAGGCCAGGGCCGCGAAGGGCTCGGAATCGTCGGCGTGGCGGACGGCCGGGCGTCCTTCCTCATCGCCCTTGACCGGCTCGATGCCCTCGACGGGCGGCACCTCGACCGGGCTGGGCAGGTAGTCGATCACCGCGTCCAGCAGCGGCTGTACGCCCTTGTTCTTGAAGGACGACCCGCACAGGACCGGCGTCAGCTTGATCTCCAGGGTGGCCTTGCGGATGGCCGCCTTGAGCCGGTCCTCGGGGATCTCCTTCTCCTCCAGGATCAACTCGACGAGCTCGTCGTCGTAGTGGGAGACCTCCTCGAGCAGGTGCTCGCGGGCCGCCGCGGCGGCCTGCGCGTAGTCCTCGGGGATGTCGGTGACGTTGAAGTCGGTGCCCAGCTCGTCCTCGTAGACGATGGCCTTGTTGGCCACCAGGTCGATGAGCCCGCGGAAGTCGCCCTCGGCGCCGATCGGCAGCTGGATCGGCACGGGGTGCGCGCCCAGGCGGTCGATCATGGTCTGGACGCCCTGCTCGAAATTGGCGCCCACGCGGTCCATCTTGTTGATGTAGGCGATGCGCGGGACCTTGTACTTGTCGGCCTGGCGCCAGACCGTCTCGGACTGGGGCTCGACGCCGGCGACGGAGTCGAAGAGGGCGATCGCGCCGTCCAGGACGCGCAGCGAGCGCTCGACCTCGACCGTGAAGTCCACATGGCCGGGCGTGTCGATGATGTTGATGCGGTGGTCGTCCCACTCGCAGGTCGTCGCGGCGGAGGTGATCGTGATCCCGCGCTCCTGCTCCTGCTCCATCCAGTCCATCGTGGCGGCGCCCTCGTGGACCTCCCCCATCTTGTGGGTTCGGCCGGTGTAATAGAGGATGCGCTCGGTCGTCGTCGTCTTGCCGGCGTCGATGTGCGCCATGATCCCGATGTTCCGGGTCTTCTCTAGGGAGAACTTGCGTGCCATACGAGTGTCTTGAGCTGATGCCTTTCAGGCAAAAAAACGGGCCCCTCGGGCCCGAATACGAAGCGGGTGTGGCCGAGGCGCTGCTGTCTATAGGTCGCCGGTCTTCACGATGGGGATGCAGCCGTATCGGGAGCGCGCGCAGGTGAACGAGACAGCCCCCGGAACGACGGATCAGGATAGCAGAGGACAGCGGGTCTCCCGGGCACCGGCGGGCGGGTTCGACGCGGTGGGGGCGGCGCTCGCCGCCGCCGGGTTCCTGGGGGCGATCCTCCTCGTGCTGTCGGACTTCATGACGCTGTTCGACGTCACGACCGCGGCGGGCGTGACCGTCCCCGGCGGAACGATCAAGGGGCACTCCAACCACTCGTTCGCGATGCTCATCGTCGGCCTGGCCGCGCTGCCGATGGCCTATGGAGCGACGGCCGGCCGCAGCCGCCCCGCGATGGTCGGTCTCGCCGTCCTCGGGGTGATCGCGGCACTGATCGCGCTGGCCGTCGACCTGCCCGACGCGACCGGCACCAACACGCTGGCCAAGACGTTCGAGTCCGCCCACGCGACCGCGCGAACCGGCTTCTACCTCGAGACCCTCGGCGCCGTCCTGCTCGTCTTCTCCGGCGGCGCCGGGCTGCTGCTCAGCGCCCCGGGACGGGGCGGCCGGACTACCTAGCTACCAGCGGTAGTGGGCGAAGGCCTTGTTCGCCTGCGCCATGCGGTAGATGTCGTCCTTGCGCTTGTAGGCGTTGCCCTGCTGCTGGGCGGCGTCGAGGAGCTCGTTGGCCAGGCGCTGGGCCATGGTCTTCTCGCGGCGCTGGCGGGCGAAGGTGACGAGCCAGCGGACGGCGAGCGTCTTGGCGCGGCGCTGGGGGACCTCGACGGGCACCTGGTAGGTGGCGCCGCCGACGCGGCGGGAGCGGACCTCGAGGACCGGGGTGAGCGCCTTGATGGACTCCTCCAGCGCCTCGACGGGCTCCTTGCCGCTCTTCTCGGCCACGATCGCGAGGGCGTCGTAGACGATGCGCTCGGCCGTCGACTTCTTGCCGTGCAGCATCACCTTGTTGACGACCTGCTGGACGAGCCGCGAGCGATGGATCGCGTCGGGCTCGACGGGACGGATGTCTGCGCTGTTGCGGCGCACGCGGCTACTTCTTCACGCCGTACTGCGAGCGGCTCTTCTTGCGGCCACTCACGCCGGCGGCGTCGAGCGTCCCGCGGACGACCTTGTAGCGGAAGCCCGGGAGGTCCTTGACGCGGCCGCCGCGGACCAGCACGACGGAGTGCTCCTGCAGGTTGTGCCCCTCGCCGGGGATGTAGGCGCCGATCTCCATCCCGTTGGTGAGCCGCACGCGCGCGACCTTGCGCAGCGCCGAGTTCGGCTTCTTGGGGGTGATCGTGTAGACGCGGGTGCAGACGCCGCGGCGCTGGGGCGCGGCCACGCGCTGCTTGCGGCCCTTGCCGGACTTCAGGCCCGGGGTGGCGAGCTTCTTCGGCGGCGACTTGCGTCCCTTGCGGACGAGTTGGCTGGTGGTCGGCATGCGGCGAGCGATGATAGAGAAGTCAGGCGGCCGGCACCGCCGCGAGCGCCTCGTGCACGTCGCGGTACTCCAAGCCCGTCGCCTCGGCCACCGGGCGGTAGGTCACGTAGCCGGCCGCCACGTTGACCCCCTTGCGCAGGCCGGGGTCGGAGGCGACGGCGCGGTGCACGCCGTTGCGGGCCAGGGCGTTGACGTAGGGCAGCGTGGCGTTGGTCAGCGCGTAGGTGGAGGTGATCGGGACGGCGCCGGGCATGTTGGTCACGCAGTAGTGCGTGACCCCCTCGACCTCGTAGGTCGGGTCGGAGTGCGTGGTGGGGCGGGAGGTCTCGAAGCAGCCGCCCTGGTCGATGGAGACGTCGACCAGCACCGCGCCGCGCTTCATCAGCTTCAGCTGCTCGCGGGTGATGACGTGAGGTGCCCGGGCCCCATGGATCAGCACCGCGCCGATCACGAGGTCGGCCGTGGGCAGGCGCTCTTCGATCTCCAGCGTGGAGGAGAAGCAGGTCGAGCAGCGTCCCGAGAAGATCACGTCGAGCTCGCGCAAGCGGTCGAGGTTGCGGTCGAAGACGAACACGTCGGCCTCCATGCCGATCGCGATGAAGGCGGCATTCATCCCCACCACCCCGCCGCCGATGACCAGCACGTTGGCCGCCGCGACGCCGGGCACGCCGCCCAGCAGGACTCCCCGGCCCCCGAGCGGCTTCTCCAGCATGAAGGCGCCGGCCTGGGTGGCGATCTTGCCCGCGACCTCGCTCATCGGCGCGAGGAGCGGTAGGCGCCCGCGGCCGTCCTCGACCGTCTCGTAGGCGATGCAGGTGGCGCCGGACTCCACCAGGCCGCGGGTCAGCCCGGGGTCGGGCGCGAGGTGCAGGTAGGTGAACAGGACGTGGTGCGGGCGCAGCCGGCGCACCTCCTCGGCCTGGGGCTCCTTGACCTTGACGATCAGGTCCGCGGCCTCGAACACCGCGTCGGCGTCCGGCAGGATCGTCGCCCCCTGCTCGGCGTAGCGGCCGTCGTCGATGGCCGAGCCCTCCCCCGCGCCGCTCTGGACGAAGATCGCATTCCCGGCGTCGACGAGCTCGCGCACGCCGGTCGGGGTGAGGGCGACGCGGTACTCGTCGGGCTTGATCTCGGTGGGGACACCGACTTTCATCGCGGGGTGACCTTACTTTCCAGGGTGCCGATCGCGAAGGTGGTACCGCGCGGCTGCAGCTCCGCGAACAGCGCGTCGGGGTCCAGGCAGGCCTCGGGGGGCAGCGCGCCCACACGGGGAATCTTCCCGCGCGCGTACAGGCGGACCGCGGCGGCGGCCACGGAGGCGGTGGAGACGATGCCCCCTCCCAGGCCCCACTCCGGGCGCGGCACGGTCAGCGCGGTCACGGTGACCTTGGCCGGCGCGCCGTCGCGCTCGCCGCGGACCTCGACGTGCTGGGCCGAGTAGGTGTGGGGCGAGGGCGGGGCCGGGCGCAGCGCCGCCAGCTCCTCGCGCGGGCGGTCGCGCAGCGCGCTCAGCGCCTCCAGCACCGGGGCGGACAGCGAGAGGCGGAAGTCGCAATCGCGCGCGCCCAGGCTGTCCGGGAGGGTGCGGACCTCGGAGTGCAGCGTGTAGAGCGAGTCGCGGGTGCCGATGGGGTCGGGGAAGGGAATCGCGCCGCCGTCGGTCATGGGCTCGACCTCCTGCGGATCACCGTCGCGGACGACGACGGCGGGGACGGTCAGCTCGTCCATCAGCGTGGCCAGCGCGTACGGGGTGGACAGCCCGGGTGGCGGGTCGGCGTCCAGGCCGGCCGAGGCGCAGCGGACCGCGTCCACCCGGTCCAGCTCGCGCGCGGCGCGGGCGGCCATCACGTTGGTCTTGCCGGGGCCGGCGCCCGCGCCTAGGACCGCCAGCAGCCCGCGCTCCTCGAACTCCGGCGAGCGGGCGAGCTGATCCCCGGTCAGGTGGTAGAGCCCGCCGAGGTCGACATAGGAGCAGCCCGCGGCCAGGCACGCGTCCATGGCCAGCAGGTTGATCCGGAAGGAAGCGGCGTTGACCAGCATCCCGCAGCCCTCCAGCGCGAGCATCAGGGCCTGCGGGTCGGCGGCGTCCACCGCGGCGGCGGTCGCCTTGTCCGCACCGTGGCGCTGGGCCACCTCGCGTGCGCGGTCGCCGTCGAGGTCGAGCAGGACCAAGCCGTCAACCTCGGCGGACTCGGCCAGGTCGCGGACGATCGCCGGCGCGATCGTCCCGCCGGCGCCCAGGACCGCGACCCTCATGCCACGAGCTCGCGACCCCGCAGGGCGAGCCAGAACTCGATTCGGTCGCGGGCCGAGCTCAGGTCGCGCCCGGTCAGCTCCTCGACCCGGCGGATCCGGTAGCGCAGCGTGTGGCGGTGGCAGTACAGGCGCTTGGCCGCCTTCTCCCACTGGCCGTTGCACTCGATGAAGGCCTCCAGGGACCTCATTAGCTCGCCGCCGTAGTGGCCCTCGCCGTTCTCGATGGGCCCGAGGATCGAGTCGCAGAAGAGTCCCAGGGCCTGCTCGTCCTGGAGGGACAGCAGCAGCTGGAATGAGCCGAGGTCGCGGTACGTCGCCGGACCGGCCCCGTCTCCGTTCGCGGCCTCGCCGTCGCCGACCAGCGCCCGCGCCTCCAGCGCGCAGCGCGCCTCGTGGAACGAGCGGCGCGCGGCCCCGGCGGCCACGGCGCGGCCGGCCCCGACCGTGGGCGCGGGGCCCGAGCCCGAGCCCAGGCGCCCGCCGATGCGCGCGGCCAGCGCGAACAGGTCCTCGTCGTCGCTGCCCGGGACCAGCGCGCAGACGTAGTCGCCCGCGCGGGCCACCAGGCCGCCCGACGACTCGTCGCGCAGGGCGCCCGCCAGCGCCACCTCGCAGGCGGCGGCGACGAGCCCGCCGTTCCCGTTGGTCGCGCCCGGCGAGACCACCAGCGCGGCGACCTGCTCCTCGATCCCGAACGGCTCCAGGCGCCGGGCCAGCTCGGCGCCGCTGAGCTCGCCGGACACCACATCGGACAGGACGTCGCCCGCCAGACGGCGCTCGGTGTCGCGCTCCACCCGCTGGCGCAGCAGCTCCAGCGCGATGATCGTCACCGCCTGGTGCAGGGTGAGGCGGTCGAACTCCGACAGGCGCCCGGTGTCCTTGATCGCGACCAGCCAAGCCTGGGGCGCGACGCCGTCGCCCAGAGGCTCGCCGGTCGGCGCCACGGGCAGGGCCAGGGCCCGCTCGGCCAGCTCGGGGTGGGTGGGCGCGAAGCCGCGGCGGTGGCCGGTGCGCGCCCGCGCGTGGAGCTCGTGGCGCAGGGCGGCGACCGCGTCCTCGTCGATCTCGCGACGAAACGCCCGCTGGGCCAGCAGGTCCCCGCGCGTGTCGAACACCAGGGCGGCGCCGCCAACCAGCGTGGCCAGCGCGGTCACGATCGCCTCCAGGCCGCGCTCGGAGAGCACGATGCGCTCCAGCCGCTCGTGCGCCGCGATCGAGCGCTGGAGCACGGCGTACTGCTCGTTGACCAGCCGCGTGGACGCCTTCTCCGTGATCGCGATGAACGGCACCTCGTAGGGAACCTCGAACAGGGGGAAGTCCCGCTCGCGCGCGGTCTCCACCATCGCCGGGGGCACCGCGTCGTGGGCGAATCCCGTCCCCAGCCCCAGCCCCGCCAGCCGGTGCTCGGCCAGACGGGCCACGAACTCCCGCTGGCGCTCGGGGGTGTCCAGCTGCATCCCGGTGGTCAGCAGCACCTCCCCGCCCGACAGCCACGGCGTCGGGTCGTGCAGCTCGGAGATGTGGACCCAGCGCACCGGGACGTCGAGCGCCGCCTCTCCGCAGAGCAGGCGGACCTCGACGTCGCGCAGCAGCTCCCCGACCGTGAGCAAGCTAGCTCCGCAGGTGCATGCGGTCGGTCGCCTCCTCGAGGGTCGGCCGCAGCACCGACTCCATCTCGGCGAAGTCGTCCGGGCCGGCGATCAGCGGGGGCGAGACCTGGATGACCGGGTCGCCGCGGTCGTCGGCGCGGCAGATGAGCCCGCGCCGGAACAGCTCGCCGGACAAAAAGCCGCGCAGGAGCGTCTCGGACTCGGCGTCGTCGAAGGACGCCTTGGTCTCGCGGTCCTTGACCAGCTCCACGGCCTGGAAGTAGCCCGCGCCGCGCACGTCTCCCACGATCGGGATGTCGCGCAGGGACTCCAGCATCTCGCGCAGCCGGGGCTCGTTCTCGCGCACGTTGTCGATCACGCCCTCGTTCTCGAACACGTCGAGGTTGGCCATGGCCACGGCCGCCGCCATCGGATGGCCGGCGAACGTGATGCCGTGCATGAACGTGTTGCTGCCCTCCAGGAAGGGCTCGGCCAGGCGGTCGGAGGCGATGACCGCCCCCATCGCCGCGTAGGCGCTGGTGAGCCCCTTGGCGGTGGTGATGATGTCCGGCTGGTAGCCGAAGCGCTGCGCCCCGAACCACTCGCCCAGGCGCCCCCAGGAGCAGATGACCTCGTCGGAGATCAGCAGCACGTCGTAGTGGTCGCAGATCTCGCGCACCCGCTGGAAGTAGCCCTCGGGCGGCGTGAAGCAGCCGCCGGCGTTCTGCACCGGCTCGAGGATCACCGCGGAGACGGTGTCCGGGCCCTCGAACTCGATCTTGTGGGCGATGGACTCCGCCAGGTCGGCCTCGGTCATCCCCGGGGGCAGGCGGTAGGTGTTGGTGTTGGGCACGTGGACCCCGCCTGGCGTGAGCGGCTCGAATGGCTCGCGCAGCCCGGTGATGCCCGTCGCGCTCAGCGCTCCCAGCGTCGTCCCGTGGTAGGCGATCTCGCGCGCGACGATCTTGGTCTTGTTCGGGTGGCCCGTGAGCTTGTGGTACTGGCGGGCGAGCTTCATCGCCGACTCCACGGCCTCGCTGCCGCCGCTGGTGAAGAAGACGCGATTGAGGTCGCCGGGCGCCAGCGAGGCGATACGGGCGGCCAGCTCGATGGCCCGCGGGTGGGCGTAGGACCAGTTGGTGTAGAAGCCGAGCTCCTTGGCCTGGTCGGCGCCGGCCTGGGCCACGTCGGCGCGGCCATGGCCGATGTTCACGCAGAACAGCGCGGACAGGCCGTCGAAGTAGCGATTGCCGCGGTCGTCCCAGACGTGGCAGCCCTCGCCGCGCACGATGATCGGCACGTCGTGGTCGGCGTACGCGCCCATGCGCGTGAAATGCATCCACAGGTGGCGCTTGGCCAGCTCCTGGAGGCTGCTCTGGCTTACGGCTTCCTCGGTCGTCGCCATCCTGACCCACCTTCCATCGGGCGTCGTTTGCTCCGGTTCGTACAACGGTAGCGCCCGCCACCGGTGCGTGCCAACGCACCCACGGGAGAAATCCGGGTCCCGCACTTGTACGCAGAGGCGCAGCGATAGGGTCCATGCCCATGGCCCTGGCCCACGAGCGCCGTGGCAGCGGCGAGCCATTGGTGCTCGTACACGGGATCGGCAGCCAGCGGCAGATGTGGTCGCCGGTGCTGGACGCCCTGGCCGCGCAGCGCGAGACGATCGCGGTGGACCTGCCGGGGTTCGGGGAGTCCGCGCTGGAGGCGGCAGGGCGAGCCGGCTCGCTGACTCCCGCCGACCACGCCCGCGCGGTCGCGCGCCTCCTGGACGACCTGGGCCTTCAGACCGCGCACGTGGCCGGCAACTCGCTGGGCGGCGGCGTGGCCCTGGAGCTGGCCCGGATGGGCCGCGCGCGCTCGGCCACCGGGCTGTCTCCGGTCGGCTTCTGGACCGAGCGCGAGAACGCCTACGGCCGCTCGGTCCTGAGCGCCACCCGCAGCCTCGCCCGCGCGCTGGCACCGCTGCCGGCGACCCTCACCACCGGCCCGGTGGCCCAGACGTTGGGGTCCTGGCACCTGGCGAGCCGCCCGTGGCGGATTCCCGCCGACGCAGCGGCCGCCGCCGCGCACAACCTCGCCGTCTCGCCGGGCTTCCACCCCACGCTGGCCGGCTTCCGGACGTGGCGCTTCCGCGACGGCCACGAGCTCGGGTGCCCCGTCACCGTCGCCTGGGCCCAGCACGACCGGATCCTCCTGCGCCGCCAGGCCGCCCGTGCGCGCCGAGCGCTACCGGCGGCGCGCCACATGCTGCTGGGCGGCTGCGGACATGTCCCGACCTGGGACGACCCCGAGCAGGTGGCGCGGGTGCTGCTGGAGGGAAGCGCGGGCGGCTAGGCCGTGGCGGGGGCCGCGCCCTCGACCGCCCGCACCGGGGCGGGCGTGAGGAAGGCGGCCAGGCAGACCATCGCGAACGCGCCGAGCTGGACGATCAGGCCGATCGCGTCACCGGGCATGGGATCGCCGAAGACGATGATCCCGCCCGCGATGCAGGAGACGTTGGCCGCGGTGCCGGTGGTGGCGATGACCGGGACGGCCTCGCCGTCCTGAAGGCCGCGGGCCGAGGCGTAGAAGGCGGCAACGGAGGCCATCGCGGCGACCAGCAGCCACGGGGACAGGATCCCCGCGACGCCCGCCGAGCCCATGAGGCCGGTCAGTGCCTTGATGGCGATGTCCGACACGCCGAACAGGACGCCGGACGCGGCGCCGAGCATGACGCCGTGATGGTGGTCGGGACCGCCGAGGCGCTTGTTCATGATGAGCAGCGCGCCGATGCCGATCAGGCCGCCCTCGAAGGCGATCATCGCCGTCGAGGAGAACTGGGAGTGCGAGCCCGAGCTGGCGGGAAGGGTGACGCCCAGGGCGATCAGCCCGAGCGCGGTGCAGCCGACGCCCAGCCACTGGCGGGGCCCGACCTCGAATCCGAAGAGCCGCTCGGCCATGACGGCCAGCAGGACCACGCCGCCGGACAGGACGGCCTGGACGACCGAGAGCGGCGCCATGGCCAGGGCGGCCACGTGGAAGAGCCAGGCACCCACGGCCACGCCCATGCCGATCGCGAACCACTTGGACGTGAACAGCCCGCGCGCGCTGCGCAGCGGATGGCGCATGTCCACCGCGGGGGCCGCACACGCACCCCGGTGCTTGTACAGGAAGCCCAGGTTGGTGGCGAAGGCGCAGGCAAGCGCCAGCAGGATGCCGATCTCAAGAGTCATTACGAGTAGAACGTCGGAACTGCGAAAACGTGACCGCGCCTGTCCGTACCCCTATCGGCGCAGTCTCGAACCGCCTTGATGGCGGAACGTAGTCTCAACAGGCTAACGGGTCCTAAACAGCGCGGTTGCGTAACGGAAGTCACATGAAACTCCCTGCAAATAGCGAGATTCCGCTGCTTCTGGTCGATGTCGACGGGGTCATTTCCATCTTTGGGTTCGACCTGGACACCCGTCCAGCGGGACGGTTCGAGAACGTGGACGGCATCCACCACTACCTTTCGGCCGCCGCGGGCGCGCTCCTGCGCGCGCTGTCAGAGCGCTTCGAGCTGGTGTGGTGCACGGGCTGGGAGGAGCGGGCCAACGAGTACCTCCCCCGCGCGCTGTCGCTGGCCGGCCCGCTGCCCTACCTGCGGTTCGCGGGCTCGCCCGGAGCGGGTTCCCGACACTGGAAGCTCGACGCGATCGACGCCCACGCCGGGCCGGACCGCCCGGTGGCCTGGATCGACGACGACCACCGCGACTGCGAGGAGTGGGCGCGCGAGCGCCCGGGACCCACGCTGCTGGTCACCACCGACCCCGCGGTCGGCATCACCGCCGCCCACGTCGAGGAGCTCCTCGCATGGGCGGAGGCGATGTCCGAAGGCGCTTAGCTCTTCTTCCCGTTGCCGGAGTCGTCGGACGGGACGTCGAGTGACGCGAGCTCCTCGGCGAAGCCGTCGGCGGGGTCGTCCCCGCCGCCGATCTCCGAGAGGACCTCGAGGTCGGACTCGAACGACGCGCCGAAGCCCTGCAGGCCCTCGCCGGAGTCCAGCCCCAGCTCGGCGGCCAGCTCGTCCTGGTCGAGCAGGCCGACCTCGTCGATCGCCCGCGGGAGCGGCTCGGCCGGCTCGATCTCGATGCGCCGGTAGCGCTTGAGCCCCGTCGCGGCCGGGATCAGCTTGCCGATGATCACGTTCTCCTTGAGCCCGTTGAGCCGGTCGATCTTGCCCTCCAGGGCGGCGTCCGTGAGGACCTTGGTCGTCTCCTGGAAGGAGGCGGCCGAGAGGAACGAGTCGGTGTTCAGGGAGGCCTTGGTGATGCCGAGCACGATCTCCTCGTACTGGGCCTGCTCGCTCTTGGCCTTCTTGAGCTCGCGGTTGCGCTCCAGCAGCTCCTGGCGGTCCACGAACTGGCCCGGCAGGTAGTCGGTGTCGCCCTTCTGGTCCACTCGCACCTTCTTGAGCATCTGACGACAGATCAGCTCGATGTGCTTGTCGTTGATGTCGACGCCCTGGGACTTGTAGACCTTCTGGACCTCGCCGACCATGTACAGCTCGGCCTTGGTGCGGCGGGCCTCCTGGGTCGCGCCGCCGTGGTCGAGGATGTCGGCCGGGTACAGCGAGCCGTCGTTGAGCTGGTGGCCCTGCTCGACCTTCTGGCCGTCCTCCACCATGATGATCGTGCGCAGGGGGAACGTCTCCTTGTGCTCCTCGCCGGCCTTGTCGGTGATGACCACCTTGATGTCGCGCTCGCCGCGCTCGACGGACACCTTCCCGTCGACCGGGGCCATCTTGGCCAGGCCCTTGGGCTTGCGGGCCTCGAACAGCTCCACGACGCGCGGGAGGCCGTGCGTGATGTCCGCGCCGGCGACGCCGCCGGTGTGGAACGTCCGCATGGTCAGCTGCGTGCCGGGCTCACCGATCGACTGGGCGGCGATGATGCCCACCGCGTCGCCGATCTGGGCGGTCGCCCCGGTGGCCATGGCCCGGCCGTAACAGGCCTGGCACACGCCGGTCGGGGCCACGCACTTCAGGACGGAGCGGACCGGCACCTTGAGCTGGTCGTCACCCTCCTCGAGCTTGAGGTCCGCCTCGGCCAGCTCGGGCAGGTGGGGACGATCGATGATCTCGCCCTTCCGCACGATGACCCGGCCCCGCTTGGTGGTCACGTCCTGCGCGGCGAACCGGCCCACCAGGTTCTGGTTGACCTCGCCCGGCGCGGAGAACACGTCCATGCGGATGTGCTCCTTGGTCTTGCAGTCCTCCAGGCGGATGATCACGTCCTGGGCGACGTCGACCAGACGGCGCGTCAGGTACCCGGAGTCGGCGGTGCGCAGGGCCGTATCGGCCAGGCCCTTGCGCGCGCCGTGGGTGGAGATGAAGTATTCGAGCACCGACAGTCCCTCGATGAAGTTGGACTTGATCGGCCGCTCGATGTACTCGCCCTTCGGATTGGCCATGACGCCGCGCATCCCGGCCAGCTGGCGGATCTGCTTGAACGATCCGCGGGCGCCGGAGTTGGCCATCATGTAAATCGGGTTCAGGCGGTCCAGGTTGGCCTCCATCTGGCGGCCGACCTCGTCGGTGGCCTCCTGCCACTTGTCCGTGACGACCTGGTGGCGCTCCTCCTGGGTGATCAGACCGTTGTCGTAGGAGTCCTGGACCTCGGAGACCTCCTGCTCGTAGCGAGCGAGGATCTCCTCCTTGTCCGGCGGGACCACGACGTCGTTCTTGGAGATCGTGATCCCCGCCTGGGTGGCGTAGCGGAACCCGAGGTCCTTGAACGCGTCCAGGACCTGGGAGATCGACGCCGCCCCGTAGGCCTGCACCAGCTCGTCGATGACCTGGGTGCAGTCGCGCTTCTTCATCGGGCGGTTGACGAACACGTAGGCGCCGAGGTCGAAGCTCTCCCCCATCGCCTCCCCCAGCGCCCGCTTGATGCGGTCGTTGTAGATGATGCGGCCGACCGTCGTGAGGATGTGGCCGCCCTCCTCCTTGTTGTTGCGGTACTCCGCAACGTCATGGAGTGCGACGACGCCGTGCTCGTAGGCGAGCTCGGCCTCCTGGGCGGTGCGGAACACGTGCGGGCGCTTGCCGTCGGCCTTCTCGTTCCACGTGTTGGCCGTGAGCTTGTCCTGCATGGCCTGCAGCTGCTCGCCCTCCGGCCCGTAGGTGAGGTAGTAGGTCCCCAGGATCATGTCCTGCGTCGGGGTGGCCAGCGGCGCGCCGTGCGCCGGCGACAGGATGTTGTTCGAGGAGAGCATCAGGATGCGCGCCTCGGCCTGCGCCTCCGCCGACAGCGGGAGATGGACCGCCATCTGGTCGCCGTCGAAGTCGGCGTTGAAGGCGTGGCAGACCAGGGGGTGGACCTGGATCGCCTTGCCCTCGACCAGCACCGGCTCGAAGGCCTGGATGCCCAGGCGATGCAGGGTCGGCGCGCGGTTGAGCAGCACCGGATGCTCGTGGATGACCTCCTCGAGCACGTCCCACACCTCGGGGATCATCGAGTCGACCATCTTCTTGGCCGCCTTGATGTTCTGCGCCGACTTGCGCTCGACGAGGCGGGCCATGATGAACGGCTTGAACAGCTCCAGCGCCATGAGCTTGGGCAGCCCGCACTGGTGCAGGCGCAGGGACGGGCCCGAAACGATGACCGAGCGGCCCGAGTAGTCCACGCGCTTGCCCAGCAGGTTCTGGCGGAAGCG
>JAWVFR010000010.1:0-10321 GCA_033855845.1 Solirubrobacteraceae bacterium | reverse complement strand
CCGGGGCCGTGCGGGCCGCCGGGGCCGTGGCGCTCGGGCCCGCCCGCCGGCCGCTCGGCCTCGAACGCCGCCTTGACCTCGGCCGCGGTCTTGTTCAGCTCCTTCGCGACCGCGGCGTAGAACGCGTTCCGCCTAGCGGTCATCTGCGTGTCCATCGCGCGCATCTCCCGCTGCATTGCCGCGCGGCTGGGCGGGCGCGTCGCCGCTCGGGTCGAGCCCTTGCGCAGCCCGCGGTGGCCGCCCCGCGGCCCGAAGGCCGGGAGGTTGGACCGGTCGCACGTGAGCGGTGCGTCCTTGCACGCGACGATCGCGTCGCGCTGGGCGGCGGTGAGCTTGCCGTCGGTCACCGCCTGGTCGAGCTGGGCGCGGCGCGCCTTGTCGATCGCCGCCTGCAGGTCCGAAGCGGAGACCTTGAGGCGTCCCGCGATGGCGGCGGTGTGCTGGTCGCGCTGGCTCTGGCGGTCCTTCAGGGCCTGCGCCATGGTCGGCGGCGGGCCCGACGGGCTGCTGCCGGACTGGGCGATGCCTGTCGCTGCGATGGCCGCACCCGTCGCGAGCGACGAGGCAACGGCCACGATCAGGATGCGTCTCATCGGTTTGGCCTCCTGGTGGGGGAGTGACTTGCCGGGCAAGCATCGACCCCTTCCGTTGGAGAACTCTAAGAAGGCAAGGCGTGTCCAGATCCCCCATTTGACGGATAGAGAGCGGACCCACTCCGGACTTACCCTGTGTTGTGGGCAAGTGTTGATGTCATGTCAAGGAAGGCCTCATAGATCATGAGTTCGGTGCTGGTCGTCGACCACCGGGCAAGCGACCGCGCGCTGCTCGCGACGGTCCTGGGCGACGCCGGCTACGCGGTCCGCGAGGCGGCGACAGGGCAGGAGGCGCTCGACCTGGTCCGGGCCCAGCCGCCCGACCTGATCATCGCCGACATCCTCACGCCGACCATGGACGGCTACGAGCTGGTGCGCGAGCTGCGCAGCGAGCCGGCCGGCGCCCAGATCCCGGTCGTCTTCTGCGCGGCCATCTACGCGGTGGACGAGGTCCGGCAGCTCGCGGATGCCTGCGGGGTGACGTACGTGATCGTGAAGTCAGGCGAGCCCGGCGAGGTCGTTTCGATCGTCGCGGCCGCACTCAGGGTCGGGCGTGTGATCCCCCGGCCCCTCCCGCCGGCGGACTTCCACCGCGAGCACCTGCGGGTGCTCAACGCCAAGCTCGTCCAGAAGATCGAGGAGATCGAGGGGGCCAAGGCGCTGGCGGCCGAGTCGCTGACCCTGATGGAGACGCTGGCGGCCTCGGCGCCCGTGGGGTTCGGCTTCGTGGACCGCGATCTGCGCTTGGCCCGCATGAACGACACCCTGGCCGCGGTCGCCGGCCTGCCGGTCGAGGAGCAGCTCGGGCGGACAGTGGCCGAGGTCGTACCCGGCCTGTGGTCGCAGCTGGAGCCCATCTACCGCCACGTCCTGGAGACCGGCGAGGCCGTCGTCAACCGAGAGATGTCGAGCAGCCCTCCGTCGTCGCCCGAGGAGATCCATCACTGGCTGGCCAGCCACTACCCCGTGCGCCTGAACGGCGAGGTCATCGGGATCGGGCTGGTGGTGGTCGACATCACCGAGCGCCGGCGGGCGGAGGACTTCCGGTCGGTGGTGATGGACAACATGGCCGAGGGCCTGTACGTGGTGGACGGCGACGGTTGCATCACATTCATGAACCCCGCCGCGTCGATGCTGCTCGGGTGGACGGAAGACGAGCTGCGCGGGAAGTCGGCGCACACCACGATCCACTTCCAGCGTTTCGACGGCACAGCGGTCTCGGAGGAGGAGTGCGAGATCCTGGCGGCCAGGACTGCCGGGAAGCCCATCGCGATCTCCAACGACGCCTTCACCCGCAAGGACGGCACGGTCATGGCCGTGGACTTCTCCGCCGCGCCGCTTGCCGGAGCTCCCGGGCTGCACGGAGCCGTGGTGGTTTTCCGCGACATCACCGACGAACAGGCGGAGCGCGTGCGGGTCAAGCGCGAGCTCGATTCGCTCAGCTGGGTCGGGCGGACCCGGGACGCCCTCGACGAGGGCAGGCTGGTCCTGTACTCGCAGCCGATCATCTCGCTCTCGGACGGCAAGCCCAACGAGGAGCTGCTGCTGCGCATGGTGGGGCGCGAAGACGAGGTGATCGCGCCCGGGAGGTTCCTGCCGGCCGCGGAGCAGTTCGGGCTGATCGTGGAGATCGACGAGTGGGTTGTGACACAGGCGATCCGGCTGGCGGCGACCGGACGGGGCGTGGCGGCGAACCTGTCCGCCGAGTCGGTAGGCAACGGGGAGCTGCTTTCTCTGATCGAGGAGCAGCTGCGCGAGACGGGCGCCGATCCGAGCGATCTCGTGTTCGAGATCACCGAGACGGCTTTGATGGGCGACATCGACGCGGGCCAGGCCTTCGCGGAAGGGCTCGTGGAACTGGGCTGCGGCATCGCCCTCGACGACTTCGGCACGGGCTTCGGGAGCTTCACGTACCTCAAGCGCCTGCCCGTCACCTACCTCAAGATCGACATCGAGTTCGTGCGCCACCTCGCGTCCAACCGATCGAACCAGCACATCGTCAAGGCGATCGTCAGCCTGGCCCAGGGATTCGGCCACCAGACCATCGCCGAGGGCGTGGAGGACGAGGCGACGCTGGAGCTCCTGCGCGACTACGGCGTCGACTTCGCCCAGGGGTTCCACATCGGCCGGCCGGCTCCGCTCGAGCTGATCGCTACCGCGTAACGGTCAGCGGGACGCCGCTGCCGATGCGCTGTGCCAGCCACGTGATGGCGCGCGTGCTGAGCCGGATGCAGCCGTGCGAGACGGCGGTCCCGACCGCGCCCTGAAGACCGCGGGTCCCGTGGAGGGCGATCTGGCCGGGCCCGCCTTCGAAGTGCTGCAGGACCTCGGATCGGGCACTGGTGGCCAGCGCGTAGGGCCCGCCGGCGTGTCCTGAGGAGAGCGAGAGCGCCTCCTCGATGAAGAACCGTCCCCGGGGGGTCGGGGTGGACGGCTTGCCCACCACGGCCCGGAACCGCTGCACGACGCGTCCGTGGCGGTAGACGGTGACGCTCCGGGCGGAGAGCACCACTCGGATGTGCCACTCGGTGGCGGCCGGCCGGGTCTGGTGGGCGGCGATCCAGCCCGTGTGGCCGGTGGGCCGCCCGGGAAGCCGGACGTGCACCCAGGTCCGTCCCTCCCGGACCGCGTAGCCGAGCACGGGCAGGACGGTCCGCACGCCGGTGAGAGGCCGCCAGGCGCCGACGGACTCGATTCCCCGGGCGCGCGAGCTGGGCGCCGTCCGGGCCACGTGATCCGACAGCAGCACCACGAGCGGCTGGCTCGCGGCCACGGCGGGGCTGGCGGCTCGCGCCGGAGCCACCAGGACGCAGCCGGCGGCGGCCGTGATGAGGGTCAGCGCGAGCGCCGAGACTGCCCGGCGAGCGCCGGGCAGTCTCGGGAGGGCGGAGGCGGCATGGGTCATCCGGTGAACCGCGAGGGCCCGGGCCGCGGACGGAGCACGGCCGCGGCGCACCCGCGGTAGGCGACCCTCAGCGTCCGGGCGCGGGTGGCGTCCTTGAACGTGACGCGCGCGGTCACGGTGTGCCGGCCCGGGGTGGCGCGCACGTAGACCGTGAACGGCGATCTGGCCAGGTTTCTGACCCGCCGGCCGTCCAGGCCGAAGACGACGCGCTTGATCATGCGGCCTCGCACCGTGGCGCGGAACCCGTCCGTGCAGGCCTGGCGACGCGGCGGGCCCCAGATGATCGACGTGCCGTTACGGGTCGGGGCGGCCGTCGTCGGACTGCCCGGCTGGCCCGCACCGGTGCCCGGCGCACCGCCGGAGGCGGGCGTGCTGCCCGGCGTCGTGCCGGACGAGGGCGATGTGGACGTGCCGCATCGGGAGGCGTCGAGGACGTTGTTGATCAGGCTCACCGTCCCATTGCGGGCCAGCACCCGGCCGGTCACCGAGGCGCCGTTGTTCAGGGAGATGGACGTGAGCGCCATCAGGTTGCCCTGGAATCTCGTGGTGGTGCCCAGCGTCGCGGAGCTGCCGACCTGCCAGAAGACGTTGCAGGGGGAGGCACCCCGGACCAGCTCGACCCTGCTGGCCGAGGCGGTGGTCAGGGACGAGCCGATCTGAATGACGAACTGCGCATTGGGGTCGTTCGCGGCGTCGAGCGTGAGCGTCCCTGTAAGGAAGGCGGACGACGTGTACTTGTACGCGCCGGCCGCAAGGGTCAGACCGCCGAGGTTCTGGCCCGTCAGGTTGGTGGCGGGCGTCTGCCCGGCCGCCACGTTGTAGGCCGTGGTGAGGTCGGCCTGCGCCTGGTTGGCGACGCCGTCGTTGTTGTGCGTGGCGCCGTTGACAACGGCGGGAGAACCGAAGCCGGTGAGGGAGGTGCCCGGGGCGACACCGAGGTCGCCGTTGAGCACCGATGGCCCGGTGTTGGTCACCTCCTGGCCGCCCAGAACCACGAACGGACGCGCGGTGGCGAGATCGACGGGGCTGGCCTGCGCCACGGCCGGGACCGCGACGAACGCGAAGAGCACGGCGAGCACGGCGGCGGCCCGCCCGGGGCGCTTGATGCGGACTGGGTTGGACACAAAAGTCCTCCCTGCATGACGAGTAGCCCCAGCGACGTTCCTATGGTCGCCCCGGATCGCTGATGCCAGCGATGGAGTGGGCGGAGGGTGTCTGAGCCGAAGAAGAGCTTCTCTTGGTGTTCTATCCAGATCGCCATATAGGTGCTTGGCCTTGAATCGAGGCCGTCCGCTCTAGACAGTCCATAAGTCGTGATGTGTTTCGTACCTGCCGATACCTCACGTGACGGTCGCTTACCTGCCGACCTCAGCCTCCCGGCTGACTAGACCACTTCGGCCACCGTTCCCAGCCATCGATTGGGATTCGAGGACCGGCGACCCGGGACTGGAGTCAGGAAGCAGGTCGAGACATGTTCAGTCCAAGATGCCGGAGGCTGCTGCTTTTCGCTGTCAGCTCGTTTGCCGTCCTGGCCCCGGCCGGCGTGGCCGCCGCCGCCTGCCCCGTCCGTCCCCCGCCGCCCTGCCGTCCGGTGGCCTTCACCGGCAGCGCCGGCGCTCATCCTTCCCGGTGCGTCCAGAAGCCGACCCCGGTCTGCGTCGATCGAAGGGGCCCGCGGGGCCCCCGGGGCGCCCCCGGACTGCGGGGCGTGACCGGCCGCACGGGCGCCGCCGGCACGACCGGAGCTTTGGGACAGACGGGCCTGACGGGCCAGGCGGGCCAGACCGGCCTGACGGGTGCTGCGGGCGCCCAGGGCAACGTCGGCAGCTCGGGCAATGCCGGAGCCACGGGCATAGCCGGAGCGGCCGGCGTCGCAGGGGCGCAGGGCCTGCGCGGCATTCAAGGTGATGTCGGTGTCGCGGGGGCGACGGGTTCGGCGGGTTCTACGGGTGTTGCGGGTGCGACGGGTGCGACGGGTTTGACCGGGGCCACCGGCGTTGCGGGCGCGGTCGGGTCTGACGGTGTCGCGGGTGCGACGGGTCTGCAAGGCGTCCAGGGAGAGGTCGGCGCCGCGGGTACCCCCGGAGCCGCAGGCGCCCAAGGCGCCACCGGCTCCACCGGCGTGACCGGCGCCACCGGCTCTACCGGCGTGGCCGGCCCTCCCGGCACCGCCGGAGCCGACGGTGCGACGGGGCCCACCGGCGCGATTGGCGCGACCGGACCGACCGGTCCGGCCGGCTCGAGCACGCCGGCGCGGTATGCCTACGTCTACAACCTCGGCGCGCAGACCGTGCCGGTCGAAGCCGACATCGCGTTCGACACGAACGGCCCTCTGGCCGCGGGCATCACCCACGCCCCCGGCACCGCCGACGTCGCTTTCGCGAGTCCCGGCGTCTACAAGGTCACGTTCTCGGTGTCGGGCACCGAACCGAGTCAGATGGCGCTGTTCCTCAACGGAGCGTTCGTTGGCGGCACGCTCTACGGCTCCGGCGCCGGCACGCAGCAGAACACGGGCCAGGCGATCGTCACGATCGCCGCGGGCGACCTGCTCACGGTCCGCAACCACACGTCGAGCGCGGCCGTCGGCCTCGCCTCGAACATCGGAGGCACCCAGGCGAACGTGAACGCCTCCGTCCTCATCGAGCAGCTCAACTAAGGAAGGCGGCGCAGATGCAGCCACCACACGGATTCCCGACCCGCTCGCTGTTCGCGGGCGTCCTCGTCGCGACCGGCCTCGCCCTGAGCGCCTGCGGATCGTCGGAAGCCCCCACGATCCTCAACACCGAGAAGGTCGAGCGCGCGATCGAGGTCAGCACCCTGACTCAGCGCGGCAAGCACGCTCAGGTGACCTGCCCGTCAGGCGTGCATCAGACCAAGGGCCTGGCGTTCGACTGCACCGCGGTCGTCGGTCGCGGAAGCACGCGTTTCGTGGTCACCCAGCTGGACGGAGCCGGTCGCGTGCACTACGAAGCCCGCTGACGAGCGGCGTTTCTCGATAAGCCCGCCCTCGGACTCGAACCGAGAACCTCTTCATTACAAGTGAAGTGCTCTGCCAGTTGAGCTAGGCGGGCAGCGCCGCCGAGTCTAAGGCCGCGGGCGTCAGCTGAGGCGGTCGACGATGAAGACGAGCGTGGCGTCCGGGGGGATCGGCCCCTGGCCCTGCGGCCCGTAGCCGAGGTCGGGCGGGATGATCAGCTTGCGCCGGCCGCCCTTCTTGATCCCGACCAGGCCCTGGTCCCAGCCGGCGATGACCATTCCCTGGCCGAGCTGGAGCGTGAAGGGCTGGCCGCGATCCCAGGAGGCATCGAACTCCTGGCCCGTGTCGTACAGCGCGCCCACGTACTGCATGCTCATCTGTTCGCCGGGCTTCGCGCCCGGGCCGCTGCCCTTGACGATGTCCTGGACGACGAGCTTCTTCGGCGCCGGGCCGGAGCCCTTCTGGATCGTGGGCTTCTTCGTGAGGTCGGTGTTCGCGCCGGTGGCCGCGGCCGGCGCGGCCGTGCCTGTGCCCCCAGCGGGGGTAGTCGCCGCCGGGGTCGACGCGGTCGCGGCGGGGGTCGAGGCCGAGTTGGCCTGCTTGTTGTCCTTGCTACAGCCGGCGAGCGCCAGGGCGGCCAGCACGGGAAGCAGGAGGAGGGCGCGGAAGGGATTCACGGCGCGGAACCCTAGACGAGCTGCGAGCGCCACCACTCCACCGCGTCGCGCACGGTGTCCCGGAGCGGGATCTCCCGCTCCCAGCCCGTGGCCTCGCGCAGCCGCGACGGGTCTCCGCGGATCTCCATCACCTCGTGCGCGCGCACGCGCGCGAGGTCCACCTCGTGCGCGATCTCCCGCCCGACCGCGCCGGACAGGACCCCGAGCAGCTCGGCCACCGACACCGATGTCCCCGAGCACACGTTGTAGACCCCGGCGGGAGCGCGCTCCGCCAGCAGCCGGTAGGCGCGCGCCACGTCGCGCACGTCGGTGAAGTCGCGACGCGGGTCCGGACTGCCGGTCACGATCCGGATCGGCCCGTCGCCGGCGGCCAGGCCCTCGGCGGCCTGACGGGCCAGCGTCGCGACCACGTACTCGTCCGTCTGTCCGGGCCCGGCGTGGTTGAAGGGGCGCACCCGCACCACGTGCAGCCCGTGCGCGTCGGCGTACATCCCCGCCAGCAGCTCGGCCGCGGCCTTGGAGACGGCGTAGGGGTTCTGCGGGCGCAGGGGAGCGTCCTCGGCCACCGGGAGCTCCGCGGGCGGGCCGTACACCTCGCCGCTGCCCACCGCGACCACGCGCGCGTCCGGGGCGTGCTGGCGCACCGCCTCCAGCAGGTGGAGGGTCGTCTGGACGTTGAGCCCCAGCGTCTCGGACGGCTGCCGCCATGCGGCGGGCACGGACGCCTGTGCGGCCAGGTGGTAGACGACCTGCGGTGCGGCCTCCGCGACCGCCCGCTCGGTCGCGGACGCGTCCAGCAGGTCGACGGCGATGCCGAGTGAGCCCTCGGGCACATGCTCCTCCGCCGAGCGCGACAGCGCCACCACCTCGTCCCCCGCGTCCAGGCACGCCCGGGCCAGGTGCCCGCCGGCGAACCCGCCGGCGCCGGTGATGAGGACGCGAGCGCTCAGGAGCCGGAGCCCTCCGCCGTCCCGCCGACCTCGTCGGCGGCGCCGGCGGCGGCGACCGCGTGCTCGATGCGCCCGTGCCCGTTGGAGGAGACCATCGCCTCGTAGGGCGGCGGCACGTCCTGCTCGGGGGGATTGAGACGGCGCTCCAGCTCGCCCAGGACCACGCCGAACAGCAGGTGGCGCCAGACGGCCTGGCCGAAGGCCCGTCCGCTCCCGGTCAGCTGCGGCAGCTCGTCGCGCGCCGGGTGCACGCGATCGGACAGGCGGCCCAGCGGCCAGAAGGCGGAGTTCTGCGCCAGCGCGCCCAGCGGCCCGCGCGACCAGGCGGGGATGGGCGCCAGCCGCGAGACGTTCGCGTACACGGCGCCGAAGAGCGCTCCGTTGGCCAGGTGCATGGCCAGTCCGGCCGGATACCAGGCCGGTCCGCGGGTGACGGCCTTGCCCAGCAGCTCGACGTCGTCGTAGGCACTGCCGAACACGCGCTTGTCCAGCGGCTGCTGCGCGGCCCAGGCCCCCGCGGCGACCGCGCCGGCCAGGGCTCCACGCGCGGTTCGGGCACGGTCGAGGGCCATCGCGACGCAACTGTAACGAGGTACCGGACCCGGGGTTGTCGAGGGAAGTCATGGACGCGGCCCGACTGCACGCTCGCGCACGCACGCACGGGGCCAACCCGTTCGTGTACTGGCTGGCGCGTGCGGTGCTCCAGCCCTTCTTCCACCTCTACTTCCGCCTGGCCCGCGTGGGGCGCGAGCACGTCCCGGAGACGGGGCCCGTGATCTTCGCGGCCAACCACCGCTCGTTCCTGGACCCGTTCGTGATCGGGACGCTGATCCGGCGTCCCATGTACTACGTGGCCAAGAAGGAGCTGTTCGCCAAGCGCTGGCAGGGCTGGCTGCTCAACGCCCTCGGCGCCTTCCCCGTGGACCGCGGCGCCTCCGACGGGGACATGATGGAGACCGCTCGCGCCATCCTGGCGCGCGGCGACTGCGTCCTGATCTTCCCCGAGGGCACCCGCGTGCGCCCCGGGCCGCTGGGCAGTCCCAGGCGCGGTGTCGGCCGCCTGGCGCTGCAGACCGGCGCGCCCGTCGTCCCCGTCGCGGTGTTCGGCACCGAGGACGTGCGCCGCGGCTGGCGCGTCCGCCCGCGCAAGGTGCGCATCCGCTGCGGGCGCGCCCTGCGCTTCCCGCGCGTGGCCTCGCCGTCGCCCGCGCTGGCCGGCGCGGTGACCGATCGCGTGTGGCCGTGCGTGGCGCTCCAGTGGGAGTGGCTGGGCGGCGTGCCGCCCGAGGACCGGGCCCCGCCCGTCGCGGTGCCCGAGCGCCGGCGCCACCCGATCAGGGCCGCCTGACCGAGATAGGGTCTCGTGCGTGGACGCGCCAACCAAGCCGAAGGCGCAGCTGGACGCCGAGTTCTCCGATCTGTACCGCGCGCACTTGCGCGACGTCTACTCGTATTCGTACTACCGGATCGGCAACCACCACGACGCCGAGGACCTGACCGAGCAGACGTTCCTGCAGGCCTACCGGCACTTCGAGCGGGCGGTGGCCGAGTCCGACGGGCGGCCGATGCGCCCGTGGCTGATCCGGATCGCGCACAACCTCGCGGCGAACCTGTACCGCGACCGCTCGCGCAAGCCGCAGACCCCGATCGACGACTCCGAGACCTTGCGCACGATGCACACCACGGAGGATCTCGTGGAGGGTCGCGACGAGTTGGCGCGAATCCTCACGGGTGTCAAGGAGCTTCCGGACGATCGTCGCGAGGCGCTGATCATGCGCTTCGCCCTTGGCATGGACAACCGCGAGATCGCGCGGGCCATGGGGCGGACCGACGGCGCCACGAAGGTCCTGCTGCACCGCGCCATCAAGCAGCTGGAAGAGATCGTCGCCACGAAGCAGGCCGGGTGAGCGGCCGATGAGCGAGACCTTCGGAGACTTCGAGGGCCTGCTGAAGCGGGCGCTGACGCCGGTGGATCCCCCGGCGGACCTGGCCAAGCGCATGGAGTACACGCTGGCCGAGCTGACCGGGCTCGCCCAGGACGAGCTCGAGAGCTGGGAGCTGCGGACGATGCGCGACCCCCGCAACTGGGTGCGCCCGGTGGCGGCCGTGGCCGTCGGGACGACCGCGGGCGCGGCGCTCGTCGTCCTCCGCGTCCGCCAGCAGCACCGCCGGCGCGCCCTGAAGGCGACCGATCCGCTCGACCTCGCCCAGCGCACGCT
>JAWVFR010000009.1:0-45424 GCA_033855845.1 Solirubrobacteraceae bacterium | reverse complement strand
CCGCTAAGGCGGCAGCAGCCGCCGATTCGCCCCATGCCGGCTCGAGGCCGGCGAGTGGGTCCCCCGTCCGCCTCCGCATCGAGCGGCGACGGCTCGGCTATGTCGAACAACTGTTCGCAGGCTAGGGATGCAGGTCGGAGAGTCGTGTGACCGCCGTCACAGTTTTGTAACGAGGCGTGCCTTGAAGCGGTCCAGAAGCCGAGCCATACTGCGGCGCATGGTCGCCCGAACCGCTTGGACCGATGACAGGATCGATGACTTGGTGCGCCATGGCACCGAGCGGTTCGACGTGCTCCACAACGAGGTCCAGGGTCTGCGGCAGGACATGAGCGGCATGCGCGAGGACATCCGGACCCTCAACGGGCGCCTGCTGACGCTCCTTCTGGCCCTGTTCGTCGCCCTGATCGGCGCCGCAGGCGGGCTCGTGGCGACGTCGCTCTAGAGACCGGCGCTCAGACCGCCACGGACGGCGTTCCCGCGATCAGCGCGGCGCTGACCGCCGGCCCGACCACCTGGCGCAGGGTCTGGGGCATGCCGGGCAGGGCGGACTCGGAGATCGCGATCATCTCCTCGGCCACGGCCAGGAGCGGCCGCTGCGGGTCGTCGGCGGGGACGTCGCAGGCCAGCCGCGCCAGGGCGAGGGGCTCCGTGGGGTCGGCGCCGCCCATGGCCCGGGAGATAGCGCCCGTCAGGTGCTGGACCACCCGCGGCGGCATCGCCGGCGGCGCTTGCGCCGGTGGGCCCGGGGCCGGGCCCAGGTCGAGCGGGTCCCCTCCATCCAACAGGTGCAGGAGGTGCCCGCCGGCCATCTGCGCGATGACCTCCGGCTCCAGGCCCACGGCCAGCCCGCAGCGCACCAGGGCCAGGCCGTTGAACAGCGAGTGCCCGTAGGGCATGTCGCTGGCGTAGAGGATCCGGCCGGGCGGCACGAGCGCGAACAGGGCGATCAGGTCCGCGACGTTCCACCACGCGGTGTCGAAGAAGAGGTTGGGCAGCTCCTGCGCGTCGCGCCAGATCCAGGCCAGGTCGCTGATGCCGGCGTGGGCCAGGATCAACCGTGCCCCGGGGTAGCGCCGGGCCAGCGCGACGGTGTCGCGCCCGAGCGCCGGGATCCCCCGTCCGGCATGGATGACGATGGGCAGGCGGCGCTCGTCGGCCAGAGCCACGATGTCCGTCACCCGCGGCGCGTGCATCTCGAACTGCTCCGCGCGCGGATGGAGCTTGAGTCCCACCGCTCCGGCCGCCAGGCAGCGCTCCGCCTCGGCCACGGGGTCGAGGTGCGGGTCCAGCCGGGCCAGAGCCCGCAGGCGCCCGCCCGACTCCGCGGCCTCCGCGATCACGCGGTCATTGGCGGGCGGGTAGCCCTCGGGCTCCATCGTGCTGAACACCAGGCCGTGCTCCTGGCCGGCCACGTCGAGCCCGGCCACGATGTCCGCCGCCGAGGCCTTGAAGCCGTCGGGGTCGTTGAACCCGGTGTGCGTGTGCGCGTCGAACCAGACCGTGCCCTCGGGCAGCAGCGCCTTGTGTCTGCGGTACAGCTCGGAGAGGACGGTCTGGAAGGCGTCGGGGGCAGCCATGGCGCGCGGGAGGCTAATCGACGTAGAATCGCCCCGTGGCCAACCCCGACCGGCTGACCGGCCTCGACGCGTCGTTCCTGCACCTCGAGCGCGACTCGGCGCACATGCACGTGGGGTCGTGCCTGGTGTTCGAGGGCGAGGCCCCGAAGTACGACGATCTCGTCGAGCACATCGAGCGCCGGCTGCCGCTGGTGCCGCGCTACCGCCAGCGCCTGGCGCATGTCCCCTTCCAGCAGGGCCGCCCCGTGTGGGTGGACGACCCGCACTTCAACATCGCCTTCCACGTGCGCCACTCCGGCCTGCCGCGCCCGGGCACGGAGACCGAGCTCAAGCGCCTGTGTGGCCGCCTGTTCTCACAGGCGCTGGACCGCGACAAGCCGCTGTGGGAGATCACCCTCGTGCTCGGCCTCGCCGGCGATCGCTTCGCCCTGGTCACGAAGACCCACCATGCCCTGGTCGACGGGATCTCCGGCGTGGACATCGGCACGGTCCTCTTCGACGCCGCGCCCGACCCCGTCCCGGTCCCCGAGCCCGAGCCGTGGATCCCCCGCCCCGTGCCCAGCGACGCCCAGCTGCTCGCGGACGCGTTGCTGGAGCGCGCCACGGTGCCCGGCGAGATGGCGCGCGGCGTTCGCGCCCTGGCGCGCGGCCCACGCCAGGCGGTGGAGCGCCTGCGCGAGGGCGTGTCCGCGATCGGCGCCCTGGCCTGGGCGGGCGGCGGCGCGCCGCCCAGCCCGCTGAACGTCGACATCGGCCCCCACCGCCGGTTCACGTGGGTCGAGGGCGACCTCGCCCGCTTCAAGGCGATCAAGGACGCGCTGGGCGGGACCGTCAACGACGTGGTGCTGACGTCGGTGACGCTGGCGCTCGGACGCTTCCTGCGCTCGCGCCACATCGACACCTCGGAGATGGAGCTCAAGGCGATGGTGCCCGTCTCGGTCCGCGCCGAGGCCGCCCGCGGCGCCCTGGGCAACCAGGTGGCCACGATGTACGCGCCGCTGCCGGTGCGCATCGAGGACCCGGTGGAGTGCTTCGGCGTCGTGCACGACGCGATGGCGGAGCTGAAGACCTCCGGCCAGGCCGTGGGCGCCCAGGTCCTCACGGAGCTGGCGGACTTCGCCCCGCCCACGATCATGTCCCAGGCCGCTCGCCTGACCGCGCGCCAGCGCTTCTACAACCTGGTCGTGACCAACGTCCCCGGCCCCCAGATGCCGCTGTACATCCTGGGCCGCGAGCTCCTCGCCATCTACCCCCAGGTGCCGCTGGCCCTGCGCCAGAGCCTGGGCATCGCGATCATGAGCTACAACGGCCGCCTGAACTTCGGCCTGCTCGGCGACTTCGACGCCATGCCCGACCTCGAGCAGCTGGGCGGCGACCTGGACGCCGCCATCGACGAGCTGGCGCTGGCGGCGGGGCTCGGGCCCGACGAGGGCGACGGCAACGGCCGCCCGGCCCTGGGGATCGAGATGCCGCGCAACCGCGGCGGCGGGCGCACGCGCGCCACGAAGCCCCGGGCCGCGAGGTAGGACCGCGGTGGCCGCCGAGCACCGCCGCGCGCGGCGCGCGGCCGGCGTCATCGCCACGGCCGTCGTGGCCCTGGCGGGCGGTTTCGGGCTGCTGCTGTTCTTCGTCGCGCGCGACGACGCGCCGGTCCGGTCGCACACGACGAGCACCGGCGCGGCGCAGGACCCGGGCGTGCGCGATCCCGCCCAGGGCGCGCGCGACCTGCCCCCGGCCTCCCTGCCCCGCTTCCGGCGCGCCCTGCGCGCGGGCAACGTGGTCCTGGTCTACGGGACGCCCGCGTCGCCGGCTGCCCTGACGCGCCTGGCATCCGCCAACAACGGCGGCCCGGTGGACCGGGCGCTCGAGCAGGCCGGCCAGGCGGTGCTGCTCGTGCCCCGGCCGGGGACGCGCGGCGTCGTGGCGCTCGCCTACGCCCGCGTGCTGCGGGTGCCGTCGGCCTCCGACCCCGAGCTGGCGCGCTTCGTGGACGCCTGGCTGGGGCGCGGAGCCGCGGGCTGACGCTGCGATCATCCGCGCCGTGCGCATCGCCCTGGCCCAGCTGAACGCCACCGTCGGCGACATCCCCGGCAACGAGGCCAGGGGGATGGAGGCCATCGCGCGGGCCCGCGAGGCCGGCGCGCAGCTGCTGGCCTTCCCCGAGCTGTTCGTCACCGGCTACCCGCCGGAGGACCTGCTGCTCAAGGAGCACTTCCTGCGCGACGCGCGCGCCGCCGTGGACCGGCTGGCCCGGGCGTGTGGAGATCTTGTGGTGGTCGTCGGCTTCCCGGAGCGCGACGTCGACGTCTACAACTCTGCGGCCGTCATCCAGGACGGCGAGGTGCGCGGCGTCTACCGGAAGGTGTACCTCCCCAACTACGGCGTGTTCGACGAGCAGCGCTACTTCCAGGCGGGCGAGGGCCCGGGAATCGTGGAGCTCGACGGAGTGCGCGTGGGCCTGACCGTGTGCGAGGACATCTGGGAGCCGGGGCCGCCGCTGACCGACGAGGCGCTGGCCGGCGCGACCATCATCCTCAACCTGTCCGCGTCGCCCTACCACGCGGGCAAGGGCGCCGAGCGCGAGCGGATGATCGCCCAACGCGCCCGCGACTCCCTGGCCGCGGTCGTCTTCTGCGCCCTGGTGGGTGGCCAGGACGAGCTCGTCTTCGACGGCCACTCGCTGGTCGTCGACCACGACGGCCACCTGCTCGGCCGCGCCGCGCAATTCGCGGAGGAGCTGCTCGTGGTCGACGTCGATCCCGACGGCCCCGGCTCGGCGCGGCTGCGCGACGCCCGCCACCGGCCGGCCGCGCGGCGGGTGGAGCCGAAGGTGCGCACCGTGGCCACGGCGTCCCTGCGCGCGGCGGACGGTCCCGTCCCCGAGCGGCGCGAGGCCCCGCTGCTGGACCCCGAGCCCGAGGTCTACGCCGCGCTCACGCTGGGCCTGCGCGACTACGTGGAGAAGAACGGGTTCGACCACGTCGTGCTCGGCCTCTCGGGCGGCATCGACTCGGCGCTGGTGGCCTGCATCGCCGTCGACACGCTCGGGCCCGAGCGGGTGAGCGTCGCGGTGATGCCCTCCCCCTACTCATCCGCGGAGACGCAGGAGGACGCCCGCACGATGGCCCGCAACCTCGGCGTGCGCTGCCTGCAGCTGGAGATCGGCGCCGCGATGGAGGCCTACGACGCCATGCTCGGCCCGGTGTTCGAGGGCCGCGAGCCCGACATCACCGAGGAGAACCTGCAGGCCCGCATCCGCGGCAACCTCCTGATGGCCCTCTCCAACAAGTTCGGCTGGCTGGTGCTGACCACCGGCAACAAGTCCGAGATGTCGGTCGGCTACTCCACCCTCTACGGGGACACCGCCGGGGGCTTCGCGGTGATCAAGGACTGCCCCAAGACGCTGGTCTACGCCCTGTGCCGGTACCGCAACGCCCAGCCCGACGCCCCGATCCCGCCCTCGATCGTCGAGCGCCCGCCCAGCGCCGAGCTGCGTCCCGACCAGCGCGACGAGGACTCCCTGCCGCCCTACGAAGTGCTGGACCCCATCCTCGAGCAGTACGTCGAGCTGGACGCCGGGCGCGAGCAGCTGATCGCCCAGGGCTTCGCCGAGGCCGACGTGGACCGCGTCACCCGGCTGGTCGACCTGGCCGAGTACAAGCGCCGCCAGGCGCCGCCCGGGATCAAGATCTCCACGCGCGCGTTCGGCCGGGATCGGCGCATGCCGATCACCAACCGCTATCGGGGTTAGGCCCGGGGCTCGCGCACGGCGATGGTCATGCGCGTCAGCGCACACAGGTGACCGTCGTCGTCGGTGAAGTCGACCTCCCAGACCCACGTGGTGCGGCCGCGGTGGCGGCAGCGGGCCTCGGCGTGGACGTGGCCCTCGAGGATCGGGCGCAGGAAGCTGGTCTGGTTGCTCAGTCCCATGGCCGTGCGGCCCTCGGGGGCGACGGCCAGATACGTGGCCATCGAGGCGATCGACTCGGCGATCGAGGAGTACACGCCGCCGTGGACCAGGCCCGCCGGCTGCTTGACCTCGTCGCGCACCTGGACCCGCGCGCGCACCAGCCCGTCCCCCAGCTCCACGAGCTCCAGGCCGTAGAGCCCGTCGAAGCCCTCGGTCATCAGGTGGGGGAGTTGCGGTGTGACCACCGGCCGGGACGATAGCCTTCCGCCCCGATGAGCGAGCTCGACTCTCTCCCGGCCGATCAGCGCGCCGTTCTGCAGCTCCTGCTCAAGCAGGGGCAGAGCTACGACCAGCTCGCCGACCTCCTGGGGATCGACGCCGGCGGCGTGCGCGCCCGCGCCCATGCGGCGCTCGCCGCGTTGGGCGGCGAGGAGGGCGCCCGGCTGGACCCGGAGCGCCGCGCCGAGGTGTGCGACTACCTGCTGGGCCAGCAGACCGCCCGCCAGCGCGAGGCCACCCGCGATCTGCTGGGCGAGTCGGCCGCCGCCCGCGCCTGGGCCGGCGACCTGACGGGTGCGCTGCGCCCGCTGGCCGGCGACGCGCTGCCCGACATCCCCGGCCCGGCCGCCGCCGCCGCCGCTCCCCCGCCGCCGCCGGTCCGCGACGAGCCCGAGCCCTTCGAGCCCGAGCCGTTCGAGCGAGAGCGCCCCACCCGCGAGCGCCGTCCCCGCGACCGCGGTCCTCGCGAGGAGGAGCCCGCCGCCTTCGACGTCCCGGCCCGCCGGCGTCCCCGGCGCGGCCTGCCCCGGCTGGAGGGCGGCTTCGGCACCAGCCAGTCGTCGCGCCTGGGTGGAGCGCTGCTGCTCGGCGGCGTGGGGATCGTGATCGCCGTGATCATCGTGATGCTCATGAGCGGCGGCGACGACACGAGCAAGAAGGGCTCCACGGTCACGCCGACGGCCCCCACCCAGACCTCGACCAACGCGCAGAAGCCGATCGCCCAGATCAACCTGTTCTCGGCGACCGGGAACTCCAAGCAGGTCGGCCTCGCCCAGGTGTTCGAGCAGAAGGGCAAGCGCGCCCTCATCGTGGCCGGCCAGGGCCTGGCGCCCGGCGCCTACGCGCTGTGGCTGTTCAACTCCAAGACCGACGCGAAGCTGTTGGGCTTCGTTCCCCAGCGCGTCGGCAAGGACGGCCGCTTCGCCACCCAGGGCGAGCTGTCGGCGGACGCCGGCAAGTACAAGAAGCTCGTGGTCACCAGCGAGGTCGTCACCCGCAGTACGCGCACCCCGCCCAAGCTCCCCGGGCAGGTCGTCCTCCAGGGCGACCTCAAGCTGGGCTAGACGGCAGCAGCTTCCCGGGGTTCATGATCCCCGCGGGGTCGAGTTGCGCCTTGACCGCGCGCAGCACCGCCAGGCCCTCCTCCCCCACCTCGGCGGCCATCCAGGGCACGTGATCGCGCCCGATCGCGTGGTGGTGGGTGATCGTCGCGCCCTGGCCCACGATCGCGTTGCCCGCCGCCTCCTTGGCCGCCCACCACTGCTCCAGCTCCGCCCCCTCCTCCTGCCGGGCCAGGAACGTGAAGTACAGGGAAGCCCCAGACGGATACAGGTGAGAAACGTGGCACATGACCAGCGGCGGGGTGCCACGGGCCGTGAGGGCGTCGCGCAGCGCGTCTGACACCGCGGCGTGCAGCGCCATCAGGCCCGACCACTGCGTCGCGGTCTCCAGCGTCTCCACCATCACGCCGAGCCCCAGCAGGTCGTCGCGCAGGTAGGGGCCGTCGAAGCGGCCGTGCGACCAGGCCGCGCCCGGCGAGCGGCCCAGCGCCAGCCCGCCCGCGCGCCGGGCGACGGCGCCGCTGCGCGCGGCGCGCCGGGCGACGTCGTCCTCGTCGCCCTCCCAGCCCAGGATCGCCAGGCAGCCGCCCTCGTAGCCGCGCAGGCGCAGGTAGCCGGCGCCCAGCCGCGCCTTCAGGCCCTCGCCGCCGGCCAGCGCCAGCGACATGCGGGTCTCCTGCTCGTCGGACAGGCGGGCCACGTCGGGGGCCGCGTGCTGCTGCTCGAGCTGGCGGAAGGCCTCCGCGCCCTCCGCGAAGTCCCGGAAGAACCAGCCCTCGTAGCGCTTGGCGGCCGGGGCCGGGCGGACCTTGAACGCGGCCTGGGTGATGACCCCCAGCGTCCCCTCCGACCCCACCAGCAGCTCGCGCAGCTTGGGGCCGGCGGCGCTGGCCGGCAGCGCCCGGACGTCGACGTCCCCGGCGGGGGCGGCGCAGCGCAGGCCCAGGACCAGCTCGTCGATGCGCCCGTACCCGGTGGAGGCCTGGCCCGCGCTGCGCGTCGCCACATAGCCGCCGATCGAGGCGTACTCGTAGCTCTGGGGGAAGTGCCCCAGGGTCAGACCCTGCGCCTGCAGCGCGGCTTCGGCCTCGGGGCCGCGCAGGCCCGCGTCCAGGATGGCGGTCAGGGAAGTGCGGTCGACTTCGACCACGCGGTCCAGCCGGCCCAGGTCGAGGGAGATCACGGCCTCGAAGCCGCCGCGCAGCGGCTCGACCCCGCCCACCACGCTCGTCCCCCCGCCGAAGGGCACCACGGCGACACCGGCGGCGGCGCAGGCGGCCAGGACGGCCCGCACCTGCTCGTGGTCGCCCGGCGCCACGACGGCGTCGGGGGCCTGCTCGCAGTCGCCGGCGCGCTGGCGCACGAGGTCCGGGTAGCCCTTGCCGGCCGCGTGCAGGATGCGGGCCTCGCGGTCGTCGCGGACGTGCTCGGCGCCGACGGCCGCCGCCAGCGCCTCGCGCGCCGCGCCCGGGAGCGCCGGGTCGGGGAGGCGGACGGCCTCCAGCTCCACCGGGGGCCGGGGCTGCTCGGCCACGCCGACCTCGGCCCGCAGGAAGTCCAGGGCGTGCGCGGGCAGCGCCGGCGGACGGTTCGGGTCCCCCCATCCCCACCACCGCATCTCCCGCGACGGCGGGCTCACCGCGCCAGGCACCGGTCGACGCCGTCCAGCGCCTCGTCCAGCAGCCGCTTCGTGGCTCGGCGCACCAGGAAGGGCGCGAAGCGCGCCCACCCGCGCAGCTTCTGGCGCAGGACGATCGTGATCTCGGTGGCGGGGCCCGCGTCCGCAAGGACCACCTCCGTGACCGCGTCGTCCAGGACGCGGGCGAAGGGCGAGTCCTCCAGCTCCTGGCGCCAGGAGACGCGCTCGGGGCGCCGGGCCTCCAGCAGCGTGAAGTCCGCCCGCACCGAGCGCCCGCGGTCGGTCACGAACACCTTCGTCCAGCCGCGCGCGTCCACGTTCTCGACGCGCCGCACCTTGGGCCACCAGCGCGGCAGGCTGTGCGGATCGCAGACCAGGTCCCAGGCGGCCTCGCGGTCGGTCTGGATCGTGCGCTTGCGCGACGTCGTCGGCACCGCCGCGCCGGCCTCTAGTGGTCCGTCCCGCGAGTCCGTGCGCCCGTGGGCGAGACCCGGGGGCCGCCAGGCAAGGACGCAGAATCGAAGGAATACCGGTGGTATTCCGAGATTCGAGGACGCAGCATGGCGGCCATCCGGGGCCGCCCGGGGGCGTGGGGATTTGTGGGACGGGCCACTTAGCCCGCGAGCTTGCGCAGGTCGCGGATCAGCAGCAGGTGCTTGAGGTGCGTGGCCACCGCGGCGAGGTTCTCGAGGGTCTCGATTGCCTCCTTGCGCTTCTCGGGGTTGCGCGAGCGCAGCGCCGGGCCCAGGAGCTGCTGGAGCAGCGCGGCCTCGCGGTCGGCCGACGTGCGGAACACGCGCAAATTGCGCCCGCCCACCCCGTGGCGCGCCAGCTCGGTGACCGCGCGCACGATCTCGCGCTCGGTCTCGTCGTAGTAGCGCGCGCCGGCCCGGGTCTCGCCTTTGATCACCCCGTACTCCTCCAGCTCGCGCACCAGCGCCGGATCGGCGCCGGTCTCCTCCAAGACATCGTCGAGTGTCTGCAGCGCGCCGCGCTCGCGCACAGTCACCGACGTGCGGCGCATGGAGCGCCCGTCGCGCGCCCCCGCGGCCTTGGGCGGCGGAGAGTCGGTGCGCCCGGACGCGAGCTCCTGGCGGATCACCCGCAGCGGCAGGAACTCGTCGCGCTGGAGGCGCAGGATCGTGCGCAGCCGCGTGACGTCGCCGGGCGCGTAGAGCCGGTAGCCGCCGGGCGTGCGCCGGGGGGTGAGGAGCTTCTGGTCCTCCAGGTAGCGGATCTTCGAGATCGAGATGTCCGGGAACTCGGGCAGCAGCGCCTTGCAGACCGCGCCAATGGTCATCGCGCTGCGGCGCGGCGGGGAGTCGGTGGCGGTCTCGGTGGTGGCCAGGGCTCAGCCCTCCAGGTACGTCAGCTTGTACTTGCCGATCTGCAGCTCGTCGCCGTCGGTCAGCTTGTGGGAGTCCACGCGCTGGCGGTTCACGTAGGTGCCGTTGAGCGACCCGCAGTCGTCGAGGTGGTACTGGCCCCCGCGCAGCACGAGCAGCGCGTGGTCCCGGGACACCGTGACGTCGTCGAGGAAGATGTCGGACTCCGGGCGCCGGCCGATGCCCATGCGGTCGGCGGTCAGCGCGAAGGTCTCCCCCACGCGCCCGCCCCCGGCCCGGATGACCAGCGCCGCGCCGCGGGAGGTGACGTCCTCCAGCTCGACCGGCTCGATCTCCCCCGTCTCGCCGACCCGGTAGGTGGCGGTGGTCGGATCGTCGGGCTCTCCCTGCGCCAGGTACGCGCCGCACTTGGCGCAGTAGTTCGCGCCCTCCGCGTTGACGAACCCGCACTCGGGGCAGTGGACGGCCATCGCGACTCCTCCCCGCCCGGAAGGCGTTCGCCCTACTCGTCGGCGCCGGCGGGCACCCGGCCGGAGAGGATGTCGGTCAGCTTCTCGACGTCGGCGCCCGTGATGACGTCCTCGCCGCCCTCGTGCTTCTTGCGCAGGCGGTTGACGAGCTCGGCGCGCAGGATGTCGATCTTCCCGTGGAGGATCCGCCGCTTGTACGAGATCTCGAGCTCTTCCTCGGTCAGCTGCTGGATGAGGTCTTTCAGCTCCGGGTCAGTCAGGGAGCCGAGGTCCGGAAACGTGTCCATTGGGTCCTTCCTCGAGGAGAGCGCTGGAAGCGGCGAGTATAGCCTCGGGATGGCGGGGGTCAAGCTCTGGTTGAGGGTGTGGGCGCGGTCTTGCGCGCGCGCCAGCCCTCGCGCATGTACATGGCGGTGGCCACGAGGGCGAGCGCCAACCCCACGTACAGCAGCACCTCGGCCGCGCCGAGCTCATGCACCAGGGCGAAGAAGATGGCCGACATCACCGGCCAGACGGCCAGCCGCCCGGGCCAGTTGATCCTCAGCTCCAGGCCCTGGCGCATGGCGATCCGGGCCAGGACGATCACCAGCACCTCCCGGGCGACCAGGATGCCCAGGGCCCAGCGCGGCAGCAGCTGGAAGTGCCAGCAGACGGCGACCCCCGAGATCACCAGCAGCCGGTCCACCACCGGGTCCAGCAGCGAGCCCAGCCGGCTGTACTGCCGCGTGACGCGGGCGGCGATGCCGTCGGCGTAGTCCCCCCACCCGACCACGGCGAAGATGACCGCCGGCAGGGTGCCGGTCCCGTCGCGGCTGTCGAAGGCCAGGACCAGGAACACCGGGATCAGGGCGAGGCGCACGAACCCGATCGCGTTGGGGATCGTCCACGGGCGCAGCGGGGCGCCGGGCAGGGTCTCGGGCGGCGGGGGGCCGGAGCGATCCAGCCCCGACAGGCGGCGGAAGGTCAGGCGCGCCCGCTGCGCACGCTCGCCGGTGGGCCCCGCTAGGGGAGCGTCCGCCACAGCTGCGCCACCGTCGCGGCCGCGCCCTCCAGCGCCACCGTCCGCGCCTCCCGCCCGCGGCGCACCTGCACCTCCAGCTCCCCGCTCTCCAGCGAGCGCCGCCCCACAGTCAGGCGCAGCGGGCAGCCCAGCAGCTCGGCGTCGGCGAACTTGTCGCCCGGGCCGGCGTCGCGGTCGTCGTAGAGGACGTCGAGCCCCTCGGCGCGCAGCTCCTCGTACAGGGCGTCCGCGGCCGCGCGCTCGTCTCCCCCGGCCTTGCCCAGGGCGACCAGCTCGACGTCGAAGGGAGCCAGCGCGCGCGGCCAGGCGATCCCGGCCTCGTCGGCGGTCTGCTCCACGGCCGCCGCCGCGATCCGCGCGGGCCCGATCCCGTAGGAGCCCATCCACACGAGCTGCTCGGCGCCGGACTCGTCCAGGTACCTGGCACCCATGGGCTCCGAGTAGCGGTGCCCGAGCTTGAAGATGTTGCCGATTTCGATCGCGGCCTCGATCCGGATCGGCTTGCCGTCCACGGTGTCGCCCGCCTCCACGCGCCGGATGTCCCCGCGCTCGAACTCGAAGTCGCGCCCGGGCTGGACCCCGCGCAGGTGCCGGTCGGGCTCGTTGGCGCCGGTGACGTAGCCGCCGCTCTCGTCCACCGCGCCGTCCAGGAGGATCGGGACGTCCGTTCCCACCGGCCCGATGAACCCGCCGGGGCCGATGCGCTCGGCCACCTCCTCGGGCTGGGCGGGGCGGAAGCCGGACCCCAGCGCGTTGCGCAGCTTGATCTCGTTGACCCGGTGGTCGCCGCGGACCAGCGCCATCACCAGCTTGCCGTCGTCGAGCACCACCGGGTAGGCCTTGAGCAGCGCCCCCGCCGGGACGCCGAGATGGCGCGACACCTCGTCGACCGTCGTCATCCCCGGCGTGTCGACCGGCTCGGGCGCGGGCAGCGGCGGGGGCAGCTCGACCGGCTGGGGATCGGCCGAGGCGATCTCCACGTTGGCGGCGTAGCCCTCGGCCAGCGCCACCTCGTTCTCGCCGGCGGCGCAGGGCGCCATGTACTCGTGGGCCCCCAGGCCGCCCATCATCCCCACGTCGGACTCCACGCGGTACCACTCCAGCCCGCAGCGGTCCAGGATGCGGTCGTAGGCCTGCACGTGGCGGTCGTAGGCGGCGTTCAGGCCCTCGAGGTCGCGATCGAAGGTGTAGGAGTCCTTCATGATGAACTCGCGGGTCCGCAGCACCCCGGCGCGCGGTCGCGGCTCGTCGCGCTCCTTGACGGAGAAGTGGTAGAGGATCAGCGGCAGGTCGCGGTAGGAGCGCACTACCTGGGCCACGTGGGAGGTGACGATCTCCTCGTGCGTCATGGCCAGCACCATGTCCGCGCCCTTGCGGTCCTTGAGCTTGAACAGCTCGTCGATGTCGTAGCGACCGCTGCGCTTCCAGTACTCCGCCGGGTGCAGCGCGGGCATCAGCATCTCCTGGCCGCCGATCGCGTCGATCTCCTCGCGCACGATCTGCACGATCCGCTGGTGGACGCGCCAGCCGGCGGGCAGCCAGGTCCACAGGCCGGCCCCGACCTGGCGGATCAGGCCCGCGCGCACCATCAGCTTGTGCGACACCGCCTCGGCGTCGGCGGGCGCCTCGCGCTCGGTGGGCAGCAGATAGCTGGACAGGCGGGTCATTGCGCGCGAAGCGTAGTGATAGAACCAGTGGCAACCGACAAGGAGCACTTCGATGGCATATGAGGTTCCCCCCCTCCCCTACGACTACAGCGCCCTGGAGCCGCACATCGACGAGGCGACGATGCGCGTGCACCACGACAAGCACCACCAGGCCTACGTGGACAAGGTCAACGCGGCGCTGCAGGGCACCGGCCTGGAAGGCAAGGACATCGAGGACGTCCTGAAGGACCTCGACTCGGTGCCCGAGGACAAGCGCACCGCGGTGCGCAACAACGGCGGCGGCCACTACAACCACAGCCTGTTCTGGGAGTGGATGAGCCCGGACGGCGGCGGCGAGCCCGACGGCGACCTGGCCGCGGCGATCGACGAGGCCTTCGGCTCCTTCGACGACTTCAAGGCCAAGCTCAAGGACGCGGGCGTCAACCGCTTCGGGTCAGGCTGGGCGTGGCTGGTCCGCGACGGCTCGGGCCTCGCGGTCGTGAGCACCGCCAACCAGGACAACCCGATCTCCGAGGGCAAGACGCCCCTGCTGGGCGTCGACGTGTGGGAGCACGCCTACTACCTCAAGTACCAGAACAAGCGCCCGGACTACCTGGACGCCTGGTGGAACGTCGTCAACTGGCCAAAGGTCGCAGAGGCCCTGGCGGCGTCTGACAGCCGCTGACGGCGTCCTCGGGGGAGGGCCGTGCGGAGCACTGTCCCTCCCCCTGCGTCCTGGTCAGCGACTCTCAGCCCCGCGCCAGGGGCGTTTACGGCACGCTGGGGACGGCGGGCAGGTCGCGCCTGCTCGCCTCCACGGCCCCGTTGGGGCTGTTGAAGTAGGCCCGCATCAGGCCGGCGAACGTCCCCTGGAACGTCGGGTCCTGGCCCACGAGGCGCCAGCGGACGGTCATCCGGCCCGAGCGCCCGGGCAGCGTGATCACGCCGGTCCGGCGGTTGAGGCCGGGCGCGCGCACGTCGCGCGCCGCGTAGGGAACGGGCCAGCGCAGCTTGGTGCCGGGGCGGACGTCGGCCTTCCAGGTCAGCACCGCGCCGTCGCGCGTGGACTGCAGCGTGTAGCCGACCGGGCCGCGGGTCGTGGGCGCCCCCGTGACCGCGATGCGCTTGCCCGTGCGCAGCCACGCGGGCGAGACCGCGGACATCAGCCACACGTCGTTGCCCTCCTCGCGCACCAGCATGTTGCGCACCAGCGCCACGTACTCGGCGGAGAACCAGCCGTGGGGGACGGTGGCGTCGTCGACGATCCGGTCGCCGAAGGGCGCCGTGCCGGCCTCGAACCCGGCCCCGGTCCCCGTCGTGTGCGCCAGCTCGTCGTACAGCCCCTGGACGACCTTGCGCTGCTCGCCGCGCAGCAGCTCGGTCTGGAAGACCCGGAACCCGAGGTAGTGGTGCAGCAGCTGGGTGTCGGCGTACGTGGCGATGCCCTCGCGGAACCGCGTGCGCACCCGCTTGAGCGTGGCGCCCACCACGGCGCTGGACGGGTCCAGCACGCGGTGCGGGTAGGAGGCCCAGAGGTTCCCCCAGTCCTGGCCGCCGCGGAAGTCCAGGGAGGGCGGGATGGCCCCGCCGTTGGCGCGCTGGGCGTTGAAGATGTGGCCCTTCAGGCGGGTCGTGAAGGCGTCGTAGGTCGCCTGCCAGCGCGTTGCCGCCGCGCCGTCGCCGGCCGCGCGCGCCAGGTCCACGGCGCCCGCCACCCCGGCCGCGGCCCAGAAGTTGTCGCCGGCCAGGTGGCCGCGGATCAGCTCGTTGTCCTTGAGGTCGACGTTGGGTGGCATCAGGCCGTTGGGCTCGCTGGCCCGCTGGCGGTCGAACCACGCCATGGCGCGGGTGACCGTGGGGAGCATGCGCCGGGCGAAGGCCGCGTCGCCGGTCCGCCGCACGTGCTCGCCCATCCCCCACAGCGCCTGCCCGAAGCCGTCGTACTCCTCCGGGCGCGAGATGAGCAGGCCGTCCTCGCGCTGCCAGGCCGGGAAGTAGTCGAGGTTCTGCGTGGCCAGGTCGTGCAGCCCGACCAGGTCGTACATGTTCGAGATGATCGCGGCGTCGCGCAGCCAGAAGGCGTGGTAGCGCCCCTGGTTGACCACCTGCATCCAGGCCCCGCTCGCCGTCTGGTAGCGCGCCAGCGCGTCGTTGGCGATCGAGGCGTAGAAGGTGTCGGTCACCTTGGCCTCGGGCAGCACCACCCGCATGGCGCGGCCGAGCAGGTTGCGCCAGTAGCCCAGGACGATGCCGCGGTACTGGTCGAAGCGGGCGCTCGCGATCGCGTTCCACGCCGGGTCGGCCGGGGACACGGGCTCGACCGGCATGCGAAAGGCGAGCTCGCGGCGCTCGCGCAGCCCCAGCGCCACGTCGTAGACCGTGCGCCCGAACTGCGTGCGCGGGTTGGCCGGGGCCGGGTCGGACACCAGCGTCTGGGAGACCTGCGTGCGGCTGTCCCCGCCGGGATAGACCAGGACCGCGAGGTTGTCGCGCAGCAGCGTCGACCCACCCTGCGCCGTGCCCGCGAGCGAGTAGGCCCAGGCCGGGTTGAAGGCGGCCCCCGGCTGGTCGTACAGGCCCTCGCGGCTCGCCGTGATGGGCCGCGGGAAGCGGTAGATGCGCACGCAGCAGCGCTGGTAGCGGGGCCCGAACTCGGTGCCGTCGTGGCGCAGGCCCACGGCCACGCGCGCCCGGTTCGCACGGCCGAGCAGGTTCTTCATCGAGATGCGGGCGAACACCACCGCCTTGCCGCCCACCGGCGCCTGGAAGGCGTCCAGCTCGTACAGGACGCCGCGCACGACCTTGAACAGGTGCACGATCGGGTAGCGCCCGTCCTGGAGCGTGTGGCTGCGCGGCTCGAAGCTCTCGGTCCCGCCCAGGGTGAACGTCGTCTCGGCCCAGCCCGTGAACAGGTCGCCCTCCGGCGTGACCAGCGTTCCCGTCCGGTGTCCGGGGAAGCCGAGCTGGTCGGTGGGCGTCAGGAGGTAGGTCGGCGGCAGCGCCGGCGCGCGCAGCGTCCTGGGCGGCGCCGGACGCGGCTTGGGAGGGGTCGCGGCCTGGGCGGCGGGAGCGGCGGCGAGGGCCGCGAAGAGGGCGACCAGGAGCCTCGGGAGCGGTGCGAGCACCGCCGCAGGGTAGCGACGGCGTCCCCGGACCGGCTCGCGGCGCTCAACCGCCGGGCGGCTCGGGCCGAATACATCGTTGTTACCCTCGGGTCCCTTCCGCCGGATGCGGGGCCGCGAGGGGACTACGACAGTCCATGCACGGGGTGCACAGCAAATCGACGGCCCGACGCCTGGTGGGCCTGCTCGGGGCGGCCATCGCGGCGGTTTCCCTGACGACGCTCTGGGCGCCCGCTCCGGCCCGCGCGAACACCGGCCTGCTGTCGTTCATGATGGACGACGACCTCCTGGTGTTCAGCACCTACGGGACCCGCGAGTTCATCATGGGCTACATGCACAACGCGGGGGTGGACGGGGTCCGCGTCACCGTCCCGTGGAAGTTCGTCTCCGGCGAGGAGGGCGGGCGCCCGGTGCGCCGGCCCGCCCGGCTGACCGGTAAGCGCGCCGAGGACCCGCGAAGCTACCGCTCGGACATCTGGGACCGCTTCGACGACATCGTCCGCCTCGCGCGGGCCCACGGGATGGTCGTGCTGTTCAACATCACCGGGCCGGGACCGGTGTGGGCGCACCCCAAGGCGCCCTACTCCAACCGCTTCGACCAGGCCAGCTGGCGCCCCAGCCCGGGCGAGTTCCGCCACTTCGTCAAAGCGGTGGGCCGGCGCTACTCCGGCACCTGGCGCGACGAGAACCAGGACCGCGGGCTGCTGCCCAAGGTGCATCTCTGGTCGATCTGGAACGAGGTCAACCAGCCGGCGAGCCTGTCGCCGCAGATGGGCTACGAGCCGCGTCTGCGCCGGGAGATTCCGATCGCCCCGATCCTCTACCGCGACCTGTACTACGCGGCCTCGGCCGCCCTGGCGGAGACGGGGCACGCCGACAGCGCCCTGATGATGGGCGAGACCGCGCCGCTGGGCGCGATCCGCGACACGCCGCGCGTGCACCTGTGGCCCAAGCAGTTCATCCGCGAGCTGTTCTGCCTGCGCCCGAACCTGCGCCCCTACACCGGGCTGGAGGCGAAGGTGCGCCGCTGCGACGTGCTGCGCCGCAACGGCCCCTTCCGGGTGACCGCCTGGGCCCACCATCCCTACACCCAGCGCAACCCGCCCACGCAGCGCGACGTCTCCCGGGACTCGATCAACATGGCGAACATCGGCGAGCTGCCGGTCCTGCTGGACCAGATCGCCGCCCGCACGAAGCTGATCCCGCGCGGCCTGCCGGTGGCACTGACCGAGGCGGGCTGGGAGACGCTGCCGCCGGACCCCGTGCGCGGCGTCAGCCTGGCGAACCAGGCCGAGTACCTCAACCGCGCCCAGCGCATGGCCTACGACCAGCCGCGCGTGTTCATGGACACCCAGTTCATCCTGCGCGACGTCGTGCCGCGCGCGCAGTACCGCGGGCAGCGCTCGCGCCTGGCGCAGTACTGGGCCACCTGGCAGTCCGGGCTGCTGTTCGCCGACGGAAGCCCCAAGCCGGCGCTGGCCGCGTTCCTCGTGCCCTTCGACCTGCGCTCGTCCGGCGGCGGGAGCCTCCGCTTCTGGGGGCAGGTGCGCTTCGTGGGGCCGAACGTCCCGCAGGACGTCTACCTCCAGTTCCGGCCCGCCGGCTCGTCGGACTGGCAGCTGGCCGCGGGACCGATCCCGGCCCAGGGAGCGCAGAACTTCTGGGAGCGATCGGTTCCGGATCCGGGTCCCGGGGTATGGCGAGTGGCGCTGCTCTTCCACGGCCACCCGGCCCTCTCCCGCGAGATCTCCGTCACGGGATAGGGGCGCAACTCGCGCCCGGCAGCCGCGTTGGTACCCCACGTGCGTGCCCTGAGACTGCGACTTCCCCTGGCCGTCCTGGCCCTCTTCCTCGCGAGCGCCGCGCCCGCCGCGGCGAGCAGCGCCCAGGAGTCGATCTTCCAGGACGACCTCCAGCTGCTGTACTCGGGCCCCGAGCGCCGCGACGCCACCCTGGACCAGATCCGGGGGCTGGGCGCCGACACCATCCGAGCCTTCGTGTTCTGGAACTCCGTCGCCCCCGAGTCCTCGTCCACGCAGCGCCCGCCGGACTTCGCGGCCGCCGACCCGGCGGCCTACCCCTTCGACCTGTGGGACCGCTACGACGGCCTGGTCCGGGCGGCCACCAGCCGCGGGATGCGCCTGATCCTGACCCCCACGAGCCCCGTCCCGGCGTGGGCGTCCCAGTGCCGGGGATCCCTGATCACGCGCCAGACCTGCAACCCGGACCCGGCGCAGTTCGGCGCCTTCGTCCGCGCCCTGGGCGTCCGCTACTCGGGCGGCTACGCGGACGAGAACGACGGCGGCGCGGTGCTGCCGCGCGTCAGCCGCTGGGGCCTGTGGAACGAGCCCAACGTGGGCCGCTGGCTGACCCCGCAGTTCGTGCGGCGCGGCGGGCGCCTGGTGCCGGCCTCGCCGGCGCGCTACCGCGCCCTGGCCGCCGCGGCCGTGGCCGGCCTGCGCGCCTCGGGCCACGCCCGCGACCTGATCCTGCTGGGCGAGACCGCGCCCATCGGCAACACGACCGGCGCGATCGTGCGCCGCCCGGTGGCGACCGCGACCTTCTGGCGCAGCCTGCTGTGCGTGAGCCGCTCCGGCGGGCCGCTGCGCGGACGCGACGCCCGCGAGCAGGGCTGCACGCGCCCGCCGCGCCTCGCGGTCACGGGCATCGCCCACCACCCCTACGTCCGCGGCGGCAGCCGGTCTCCCCTCACCCCGCCCCGCGTCGACGAGATCACGATCGCCAACCCGAACCGGCTGCGCGCCATCCTGGCCCAGGGCGCCGCGCAGGGGCGGATCGGCCGCGGGCTGGGCCTCTGGTACACCGAGTTCGGCTTCCAGACCAACCCGCCCGACCGCAACCTCGGCGTCTCGCTCGCCCGCCAGGCCTCCTACCTCAACCAGTCCGACTGGATCGCCTTCCAGGACCGCGGCGTGCAGGGGATCGCGCAGTACCTGCTGCGCGACGACCCGACCACGGCCGGCTTCCAGTCGGGCCTGGAGTTCACCGACGGCCGGGCCAAGCCCGCGCTGCAGGCCTACCGATTCCCGATCCACGTGGTCCGTCGGGGGGTTCGTGTTACGGTGTTCGGACAGGTGCGGCAGGCGCCTGACGGGGCCCGCGGAGTCGTGCGCGTCCAGGTTCGCCTGCCGGGCCACGAGTTCACCACGTACAGGTCCCTGACGCCAAACGCCAAGGGATTCGTGCTGGTCCGGAACCTGCTCAGCCGCCGGGGAACGTGGCGTCTGTACTGGGAGCCGGAGGGCGGGCGGCCCGAGATATCCCGGACTGCCAAGGAGGAACCCAGATGACCCGTCGCACCTTGCGAGCACTGCTGCTGATGCTGGCCGCGCTGCTGCTCACCGCCGCGCCCAGCCAGGCCGACCGGTCCGCGGACCTCGGCTTCGAGGACCCGGCGGTGGCGCCCGGCCCGGCCCCCGATGCCGACCAGGTGATGAGCCGCTGGGCGGGCCTCGGGGTGCAGTGGGTGCGCGTGCAGGCCTTCTGGGACGCGGTCTCCCCCAACTCCCGCTCGCGGACGCGGCCGCCGGGCTTCGACGTCGCCAACCCGAACTCGCCGGGCTATGACTGGAGCAGCCTGGACCGCGCCATCGCCCGCGTCCGGGCCCGCGGCATGCGGGTCATGCTCACCGTCCACCAGTTCAACCCCGTGTGGGCCAGCTCGCAGCCCAGCCGCGGGCGCCTGGGCTGGAAGCCGAGCCCCGCGCTCTACGGCCGGTGGGCGACCGCCCTGGCCCGCCGCTACGGCGGCCAGGTGGACCGCTACCTCCTGGGCAACGAGCCCAACCAGCGCGTCTTCCTCGAGCCCCAGACCGAATGCCGCCGCGCCGGGCGCCGCACGCTGTGCGAGCGCTCGGGCGCCAACCTCTACCGCGAGCTGGTGCGCGCCGCCTACCCGGCGATCAAGCGCACCGATCGCAACGCCGATCAGGTCCTGCTCGGCGAGCTCGCGCCCATCGGCGGCGCGGGGCCCCGCTCGGGCAACCTCGCCCCCCTGGCGTTCATCCGGGCCATGGGCTGCCTGGACGACGGCTACCGGCGCATCACGACCGGCGCGTGCCGCCGATTCCGCCCGGCCCGCGCGGACGGGTTCGGCTACCACCCGTACCAGGTCCGCGAGCGCCCCGACCAGCCCCAGCGCAACCCCAACATCGCCAAGCTGGGCGACCTGCAGCGCCTGTTCGGCGTGCTGGATCGCACGACCGGCTCGGGCCGGATCGTCGCTCCCGGCCGTCGCTTCAGCCTGTACATCACCGAGTACGGCTACGAGACCAACCCGCCCGACCGGCGCTACGGCGTCTCGCTGACCAAGCAGGACCAGTACCTGCAGCAGGCGGCCTACATCGCCTGGGCCACGCCGCGCGTCAAGCTGATCACGCAGTACCTGTGGCGTGACGACGGGCTGTTCAACGGCCAGTTGCACGGGTTCCAGACGGGCCTGAACTTCTCCAGCGGGGCCCCGAAGCCGTCGCTGGCGCACTTCCCGAGCCCGATCTTCATCGATCAGCACGGGCGGATCCCGCTGCTGTGGGGCCAGGCGCGCCCCGGCGGCAGCCATCAAGTGACAATCTTCCGCCAGGTGGCCCGCGGGCGATTCGTGCGCTGGCGCACCCGCCGGACGGACTCGCGGGGGTACTTCGCGATTCGCGGCAGGCTGACCCGCAACTCGAACTACTACTTCCAGTACACCCACGGCTTCCCCTTCCAGAGCGGCTACGCACACGCCCGCTAGGACACCCGCTCGCCGGGCAGGCGCTGGGCGCGCTGGTCGCGTCGCGCCTGCTCGTGTGGGCGGTGGGTGTGGGCGCCTACCTGGCGTTCCCGCTCTCCGGTGACCGGCGCTTCGACCACTGGGGCCTGACTCGCAGCTTCGGCTCGCTGGGCAACGCCCTGGTGGCCCCGGCGGTCCGCTGGGACTCCAACTGGTACGTGGACATCGCGACGCACGGCTACCGCCACGAGGCGGTGGAGCCGGCGTTCTTCCCGCTCTATCCGCTGCTGATGCGGGGGCTGGGGTGGCTCACCACCTCGGTCGTCGCGGCGGGCCTGCTGGTCTCGGTGGCCTCCTTCCTGGTCGCGCTGGTGCTGCTGGGGAAGCTGACCGAGCTGGAGTTGGGCCCGGACGCGGGGCGTCGCGCGATCGTCCTGCTGGCGTTCTTCCCCACCGCGCTGTTCTTCAGCGCGCTGTACACGGAGGCGCTGTTCCTGGCCCTGGAGCTGGGCGCGTTCTACGCCGCGCGGCGGGGCCACTGGGCCTGGGCCGGGGTGCTGGGCGCCCTGGGCTCGGCCACGCGCAACACGGGCGCGCTGCTCTTCCCGGCGCTGCTCGTGCTCTACCTCTACGGACCCCGGGCCGACGCCGAGACCCCACCCACCCCGGGGAGGTCCTGGCGCGCGCGGATTCGCCCCCGCCACCCCGTGCGCCCCGACGTGCTGTGGCTGGCGCTCGTCCCGCTCGGCCTGCTCGCGTACCTGGCCTACATGCACTTCCACTTCGGCGACTGGCTGGCGCCCCTGCACGCCCAGGAGCACTTCCGCCGCGCCTTCGAGGGCCCGCTGAGCGCCCTGTGGCTGGGGGCGGAGAAGGCGTGGGAGGGCCTGCGCGGCATCGTGGACGGCAGCGCGGCGTTCGGCCCGGCGGTGCGCAAGATCGCCCAGTTCGCGCTCGCGCTCGGGGCCCTCGGCGCGCTGGTGGGCGTGGTGCGGCGGCTCCCCGCGGCCTACGGGGTGTACGCCGGGACGTCCATGCTCCTGGTCTTCTCCTTCCCCTACCCCCCGGGCCCGCTGGCCTCCTCAGCGCGCTACCTCGCCGTGGTCTTCCCGCTGTTCATGTGGCTGGGATGGCGCCTGTCGAACCGCCGGGCCTACGCCTTGACCACGCTGGTCTTCGCGGCCGGCCTGGCCTACTGCGCGGGCATGTTCGCCACCTGGCACTTCGTGGCCTGAGACCGCCTCAGCTCCGGGCCCCGACGCCCTCCAGCATCCCGTGCAGGTGGGCGGCGGCCTTGGCGATGTCGTCGTGGCCCTGCTGCGCGGCGCGCGACTCGGCGGCCAGCACGCCGCAGCGGTGGACGTCGCGGAAGTCGCCGTAGGGGTACTTGTGGCGTCCCTTGGTGCCCTCGGTCTGCTCGTCGTCCACACCCAGGTACCACTTCGCGTACTCGCGGATGCCGTGCTCCTCCAGGTACTCGTTCTCCTGCTGGGCGGACGGCTGGTGCTCGCTCCAGTCGTCGCGCTCGTCCAGGACGACGCGCCCCTCCCCCACCAATCGCTTGGCGTGGTCGTAGGACGCCTGGCTCAGCTTCACGGCCATGCTCACACCCCCCAGGGGTAGGTTTCCGGGAGCTCGCCGCGCTCCCACTCGCTCGTCAGCTCCAGTGGCTCCAGCGCGCGCGTGCGGTCGATGTGCAGGACGGCGTCGAACTGGGCGGCCAGGCGCGCGTGGAAGTAGTGCGACATGCGCTCGGTCTCGGGGCGGTAGATCACGCCGATGGCACGCTCCAGCCGCTCGCCCTCCAGACCGGCGGGGTCCACGAGGATGCGGTCGGCGCCGGCGTCGTGGAAGCTGCTCTCCCAGCTGCCGGGCAGCGCTTCGCGCACGCCCTTGCGCTCGGCGATACCGCCCCAGTCCGAGGCGGCCGTCACGGTGCCCTCGCGGGTCGTCATGCCCACCAGCAGGGCGTCGCCCCGGTGGCGCTCGCGGACCAGCTGTCCGACGTTCAGCTCGCCGCTGGCTCCCATCTCCGTAGCCCGCGCGTCGCCCAGGTGGGAGTTGTGGGCCCACACGGCCATCCGGCCCGGCTCGCCGTCGCCGCCGAGATGGCGGGCGAGCGCGTCCAGCGTGCGGGCCATGTGGCGGTCGCGCAGGTTCCAGCTCTCGACGCGCCCGCGGAACATGGCGCGGTAGTAGCGCTCCGCGTCGACCACGAGGCTGGCGTTCTGCTCCGCGAAGAAGGGGTCGTCGCCCGGCTGGCTGCGCTGGAGCTCGACCAGTTGCTCCACGGCCTGGCGCTCGCACGGCTCGGCGCCGCCGATCCCCGCCTCGTAGGCGTAGACCTGAGGATCGGCGCCGAAGTGGTCGAAGCAGGAGTAGCGCTCGCGCGCGCGAGCGGCGGCCTCGGGGTCGACCTGCTCGAGGTAGTCGATGGTGACCTCCATCGAGCGGTGCAGGCTGTAGAGGTCCAGCCCGTAGAAGCCCACCTGGGGCTCGCCCGCGGGCAGGGCGTCATTGAAGTCCCGCAGCCACCCGGTGAACTCCGCGACCTCGGTGTTGCGCCACATCCAGACCGGGAAGCGGCGGAAGTCCCGCAGGGCCTCCTCGGCGGTGCGGTCGTCCGACTGTGCGCGTACGAAGCGGTTGAGCCGGTGGGCGTCGGGCCAGTCGGCCTCCACGGCTACCGCTCTGTAGCCGGCCTCCGTTATGAGGCGCTTGGTGATCGCGGCCCTTTCGGCGTAGAACTCATGCGTGCCGTGGGAGGCCTCGCCGAGGAGGGCGAAGCGGCACTGCGCCGCTCTTTGGACCAGCGGGTCGTAGTCCTCAACTGCGCCGGTCAGGGGGTGCAGTGCGTCTGTCAGCTGCACTTCCGTTGCAGTAGGCCGCGCCGCGGGCGGGCAAGTCTCCGGTCCGGTTGCGATTGACCCCCACATAGGGGGAAAAGTGCAACCGCGTCGGTCTACGCGCGGGTGAAGCGGCGGCCGGCCGTGGGCGACTCGGCCTCGTCGAGCTGCGCGGCGGCCTTCTCCATCGCCGCGATCCGCTCGGGCGTCAGCTCGCCGGCGTTCTCGGCCTCGATCGCGGCGAGCCACTCGGCGCCCTGGGCGGCCTGGCTCTCGTCGACGACGACCTTGCGCTGCGTCGCGTACTTGTCGATCTCCTCGAACAGGACGTCGACCAGCTGGTCCTGGGGCACCTTGCGCAGCGGCTTGCCGCGCGAGAAGACCAGGCCCTCGTTCTTGGCGCCCGTGATCCCGAAGTCGGCGTGGGAGGCCTCGCCGATCCCATTCACCGCGCAGCCCAGCACCGCGACCTCGACGGGATCGTCGTAGGCGCGCAGGCGCTCCTCGATCTCGGACACCACGCTGTCCATGTCGAACTGCAGGCGCCCGCACGTGGGGCAGGCGATCAGGACCGGCCCGCGCTCGCGCAGCTTCAGCGCCTTGAGGATCTCCCAGGCCACCTTGACCTCCTCCTCCGCATGGAAGGTGGAGAGCGAGATGCGGATGGTGTCGCCGATCCCGTCGGCCAGCAGCGTGCCCAGGCCCACGGAGGACTTCAGCGACCCCGACCACTTCGTCCCGGCCTCGGTGATCCCCAGGTGCAGCGGATAGTCGATCTTCTCCGACAGCAGGCGGTTGGACGCGATCGTGTTGGGGACGTTCGTGGACTTGATCGAGACCTTGAAGTCCTCGAAGTCCAGGCGCTCCATCATCTCCACGAACTCCAGCGCGGCCGCGACCAGCGCCTCGACCGAGTTCTCGCGCTCCAGCGCGTGCAGGTGCTTGGGCAGCGAGCCGGAGTTGACGCCGATGCGCATCGGCGTGCCCGCCGCCCGGGCGCGCTCGGCCACCTCCCCCACCTTCTCGGGACCGCCGATGTTCCCCGGGTTCAGGCGGATGCAGTGGGCGCCGGCGTCGATCGCCTTCAGGGCCAGGGTGTGGTTGAAGTGGATGTCGGCGATCACCGGGATCGGCGACTCGCGGACGATCGTGCGCAGCGCCTCCACGTCGTCGTCGCGCGGGACCGCCACGCGGACCAGGTCGGCGCCGGCCTCGGCGACGGTGCGGATCTGGTCCATCGTCGCCTGCAGGTTGGCGGTCTCGGTCTTGGTCATCGTCTGCACGACAACCGGCGCGCCGCCCCCGATCAGGACGCCGCCGACGCTTATCTGGCGCTTGGAAGCCACGGAACCAGTGTAAAGATGGCCGCCGTGACCCCGCGCAGCGACGTCTACGCGACGGCCAAGCAGGGCTGGCGCACGCGCCTGGCCTCTCCCCTGGCCGCCCGCGCCCGCGCGCGCCGGCATGAGCGGCTGCTCGCCCTGACCGGCCTGGCGCCCGGCGCGCGCGTGGTCGACCTGGGCTGCGGCCCGCTGGGGCTGCGCGCCTTCGCTCCCGACCTGGACGTGACCGGCGTCGACCGCCTCCCCAAGCCCGAGTACCCGGGCCCGTTCGTCCAGGCCGACGTGACCGAGCGCCTCCCGTTCGACGACGGCGAGTTCGACCTCGCGTTCTCCAGCAGCCTGATCGAGCACGTCGCGCCCGCCGACCGGCCGGCCTTCGCGGCCGAGCTGCGGCGCGTGGCGCGGGGCTGGTGGGTGCAGACCCCCGCCTGGTCGTTCCCGATCGAGCCCCACGCCCTGCTCCCGGGGGCCCACTGGCTCCCCGTCGCCCTGCGCCACCCCTACTGGCGCCTGGGCGTGGCCGGTGACTGGGAGGACATCGCCCTGCTGCGCCGCGGCGAGCTGGCGGAGCTCCTGCCCGGGGGCGCGATCCACGCGGAGCGGACGGGCCCCCTGGCCAAGAGCTGGATCAGCGTCCGACCGGCCGGCTAGGCCTGCTGCTGAGCCATCGGGTCGGGGTGGCCCAGCTTGGACATGTCCGGCGCTTCGTAGGCCGCGCCCGGCGTCCCGCCCAGCGCCAGGACGCGCATCCCCTCCGGCCCCGGCCACAGCTTGCGCCGGGCCGCCGGGCCGACGCGAACGATCACCTCGGGGTCGATGGGATGGCGCTCGCCGTCCACCTCGATCTCGCCGCCGCCGCGCATGACGACGAAGACCTCCTCCTGCCCGCTCTCGGCGTGGTCGTGCTCGGGGTACTGCTCCAGGCTCGGGGGCAGGTCCATCACCTGGAAGCCGAAGGCCTCCACGCCCAGCTCCGCCCGCGCGCGCTTGAACGAGCCCGCGTAGATCGCCTCCATCTCGTCGATCCGCTTGATGCTGAGGTCCGCCATGCCGTCCTCCTCGGTCGCGTACAGTCTGTACGTATCTATAGCACGAACGTTCGTGCGGTACGCTGGAGCCGATGCAGGCAAGCGCCACCGCCTCCCCCTCAACTCGCGACGCGATCCTCGAGCGCGCGGTCGACCTCGCCTCGACCGAAGGCCTCGAGGGCCTCACCATCGGCCACCTGGCGAGCGACCTGCGGATGAGCAAGAGTGGCGTGTTCGCGCACTTCGGCTCCAAACAGGAGCTCCAGCTGGCGACGATCCAGGCCGCCGGGGCGCGGGTGCTCGAACGGGTCGTCGCCCCCGCCCAGGAGGCGGACGAGGGGCTACCGAGGCTGCGGCGCTACTGCGAGCTGTATCTCGACCACCTGGAGAAGCGAGGATTCGCGGGCGGGTGCTTCTGGGCCGCGGCGGCCGCCGAGTTCGACGACCGCCCCGGCCCCGTCCGAGACGCCGTGCGCGGCGGCGTCGAGGCCTGGCTGGGCGAGCTCGCCGCCCAGGCCCGGCTCGCCGGACTGACCGACCCCGACCAGGTCGCCTTCGAGCTGTGGTCGGCCGCGCTGGGAGCCAACATGTCCCGGCGCCTGCTCGGCGACGACCTGGCCTTCGACCGGGCTCGCCGGACGATCGACGTGGCCCTCGGCGCGTGAGGGCCCTCAGCGCCGCTCCGCCCGGCGGCGGATCGCGTTGAGCCACGAGACCCGGATCGCCGAGCTGCCCAGCGCGATCGCCCGCCAGTAGCGGCGGAAGGCGCGGGTCCCGTCGGCGTCGGTCCCGACGATCCGCGTCTCCGTGCGCACACGCGTACCGCCGGTCTCCGGCCTCAGGGTGAAGTTCATCGCCGTCCGCGCGCTCGCGGGCTCGTCGAAGGAGGCGAACGCGTCCGGGGACCGCAGCCGCCGCACCCCCTCCGCGCCGCGGATCTGCCAGAACCGCCCGGCCGCACCCACCACCAGCTCCTCCCCTTTCCGCTCGGCCAGGACCAGGAACCCGTTGCCCAGGAAGCCGTCCAGCACGGGCGCCCGCAGATGGATCGCCGGCCGACGCCCGCGCGCCAGCAGGCCCGGCGCCACGCGCAGCGCCATAAGCGGCACGAGCAGACGGATCTCGAGCGGCGTGACCTGCATCACCGCCGCCCACACCGCGTCGGGCGGGGCGCTCACCCAGGTGTCGTGGACCTCGTGGACGTCGAAGCGCGGAAGGGCGTCGTCCAGCAGCGTCAACGGCTGTACATCGCCTCGATGTCCTCGGCGTACTTCTCCGCGATCGGCTTGCGCTTGAGCTTCATCGTCGGGGTCAGCTCGTCGCCGCCCGCGGCCCAGTCGCCCGGGACCACCGTGAACTTCTTGATCTGCTCCACCCGAGCCAGCTTCTCGTTGGCGGCGTCCACGGCCTCCTGCACCGCGGCGATAGCGCGCTCGTCGCCGGCCAGCGCCTCCAGCGCGCCGTCCTCGATGCCCTGCTTGGACGCCCACGCGGGCGCGTAGTCGGCGTCGAGCACGATCAGCGCGGTGTTATAGGGACGCCCGTCGCCGATCGCCGCCGCCTGCCCGATCAGCGGGCTCGCGGCCTTCAACGCGGACTCGATGTTCGCCGGCGACATGTTCTTGCCGGCCGCGTTGATGATCAGCTCCTTCTTGCGGTCCACGATGCGCAGGAACCCGTCCTCGTCGATCTCGCCGATGTCGCCGGTGAGCAGCCAGCCGTCGGGGTCGATCGTCTCGGCCGTCTTGTCGGGCTGGTTGCGATAGCCCTTCATCACGATGCCGCCGCGGACCAGCACCTCGCCGTCCTCGGCAAGCTTGATCTCCACGCCGGGAGCCGGCGGCCCCACGGTCCCCAGCTTGACCTCGCCCGGCCGGTTGCATGTCCCCGCGCCGCAGGTCTCCGACATGCCCCAGAGCTCGGCCAGCTCGATGCCGATCGCGTGGAAGAACTCGAGCACCTCCGGCGGCGTGGGCGCCGCGCCCACGTTGACCGCGACCGCGGCGTCCAGGCCCAGGTTGGCCCGTAGGCCCGAGAACATCCGCTCGTCGGCGGCCGCGACCTGCTGCGCCAGCTCGTCGGGCACCGGCTCGCCGGCCTGCTCCAGGCGCACCTTCTCGCGCGCCGCGGCCAGGGCCTGCTCCATCGGCTGGCGCTGCTCGTCCGGCAGCCCGGCGGACATCGCCTCCAGCCCGGCCTTGAGCTTCTCCCAGATGCGCGGGACGGCGAAGAACCACGTCGGCCGCACGGCGGGCAGGTACTGCAGGATGTCGCGCGGGTTGTCGCACGTCGTGACCGTCATGCCGTAGGTAACGGGGATGTAGTGGTGCGCGTTGCGCTCGGCGACGTGCGCCGAGGGCAGCCACGAGATCACGCGCGACTCGTCGGGGAAGTCGATGATGTCCTCGATCGACCCGATCGCCGACAGCAGGTTCGCGTGGGTCAGCTCCACGCCCTTGGGCGGGCCGGTCGTGCCCGACGTGTAGATCAGGGTGAGGACGTCGTCGGGCTCCACCGCGCGCCAGTGCGTGTCGGAGTCGAAGCCGTCGCCCTTGGCCTCCACCTCCTGCATCGCGTCGCCGCCGACGATCAGGTGGCGCAAGGCGGGCAGCCCCTCCTTGGCCTGCTCGAAGACCTTGCGGAACTGCTCGTCGACGAGCGCGACCTCGGCGCCGGCGTCGGAGACCACGTACTGGATCTGGTCGGCCGTGTACGTCGGGTAGATCGAGAAGGGCGTCGCGCCCAGCGTCATCACCGCCAGGTCGGCGATGTGGAACTCGGGGCAGTTGGGGAACATCAGCGCGACGGTGTCGCCGCGCTGTACGCCGAGTCCGGCCAGGCCCCCGGCCAGGGCGTCCACCCGGTCGCGCAACTGCGACCACGTGAGCGACGTGGAGTCGTCCTTCGTCCGCACCGCGACACGGTCGGGCACCCGCTCGACCGTGTCGCGGAACGCCTCCGCCATCGTCGTGGCGGTCACAGTCCTCGACGCAGTGCTGCCTTCCATCTCATCCCCTCCTCGCTGGGCTGGGATGAACGCTATCGCTACACAGGGGCTACGGGGCGAACGCCACGACGTCGATCTTGGGGGACGCCTGCCCGTAGTCCGCGACGATCACGGTGCCGGGACAGTTGTCGACGTTGGTGACGATCACGTTGTGGTTGCTCGAGCTGGCGCCCTTCGCGACGTAGGTGCTCGCGAAGACCGTCGTCGTGCCCCCACCCGCCGGGAACTGGCCCGTGTAGAAGCGATGCGCGGGGTCCTGCACGTCGAGGTAGAGGTCGACCTGCATCCCGACCACGCCGCCGGTGCACGTCCCCGATCCGGGCGGGACGATCCCGACGTTCACGCCGACGAGACCGCCGCGATTGGCCGGGATGGTCACCTGGGTGGATTGCGGGCTGGAGCTGTGGCTGGGCACGGTGGGCGGCGTGAGCTGGGACTGCAGCGTCGAGCTGTTGGTCCCGTTGCTGCCGGGGCTTCCGGGGCCGCCCGGGCTGCCGGGGGCGCCCGGGGCGCCGGGGCTGCCGGGGTCGCCCTTGGCGCCCTGCGTGCCCTGAGCGCCGGCCGGGCCGGGCGTGCGCGCCGTGGCCAGCGCCAGCTTGGAGCGGGCGTCGGCCTTCTTGGCCAGGGTGAGGGCCTGCTTGGCCACGGTCAGCGCGTTGGTCGCACCGGTGGCGGGAATGGCTACGCTCGCGGCGATGACGGTGCCCGCGAGGGCTGCTGCGATGACGGCTGGGCGACCGCGCTTCGGGATAGGACGCACTCGGACTCCTCTTCCTTGAGGGGACCGGAGCCTCTCCGCCAACCGGAAGATCGATACTCCCAGAGTCGGTGATATGAAGTCAAGTTGAGGTCAGGCGGCGTGGCGCTCGGTGCGCGTGCGCTCGTCCCAGGCCGAGGTGCGCGGCGGGACGGCCATCAGAGACCGCGTGACGAGAGCGACCTGCCGGCGATGCGCTTCCTTGGGCGTCTCGCCTGCTCTGCGTGTCTCTCTGACGATCGGGGTCTTCACGGGGGCCTCCTTGCTTCCCTTTTCGGCAGATACGTCGCCTACCTGGAGGCGATTTCTTCACCGGACCCCGAATCCCTCCCCGCGCAATCGGCCGATGTCGTTGGACAGGCCGATCAGGAACAGGATCATCACCAGGAAGAACCCGACCAGCCCCGCGCGCTCCATGACCGAGAACGGGATCGGCTTGCCGCGGACCTTCTCGGCGAGCGCCCAGAAGATGTGGCCGCCATCCAGTGGAAGGAACGGGAACAGGTTCACGATGGCCAGCGACAGCGAGATGATCGCCAGGACGTTGAGCGCCTGGACCGTGTCGAAGCTGATGCTCTTCTGCAGGGCGTCGGAGGTGCCCACCACGCCGGAGATCTGCTTGCGCTGCTCGGGGTCGAAGATCCGGACCAGCGCGGTGACCGTCCCCTTGGTGACGCGCCACATCCCGGTCACGCTCAGCGACGCGGCCTCTAGCGGTCCGACCTTCTTCCGGTCCACGTCGAAGGCGAAGCCGATGCGCATCCGCTTCATCGTGGCGTCGTAGCGGGGCTTCAGGCGCAGGGTGACCGGCCGCCCGTCGCGGCGCACGACCACGACGGCGGGCGCCGCGGCCTCGCAGCCCGTCACCAGGCGCCCGGCGCACCGGTGGCGCTGCGTGACCGCGCGGAAGACATCCGGGCCGCCGCGGCGCCCGTCGATCGACACCAGCTGGTCGCCGGGCTTCAGGACCCCCTTGGCCGGGGCCACGAGCGCATCCGGCGCGACGCGCGTGGTGGGCACCGCCTTGCCCTCGACCAGGAACAGGCCCCACAGGATCAGGAACGCCACCAGCACGTTCATGGCCGGCCCCGCGGCGATCACCACGATGCGCTTCCACACCGGCTGGCGGTAGTACGCGCGGTGCTCGGCCTCGGGCGGGATCTCCTCGTTGGGGTTCATCCCCGTGATGCGCACGTAGCCGCCGAGCGGGATCGCGCCGATGCCGTACTCCGTCTCCCCCCGGCGCACCTTGAACAGCAGCGGCGGGAAGAAGAGGGCGAAGCGCTCCACGCGCATCCCCACGGCCTTGGCGGCCAGGAAGTGCCCCGCCTCGTGCAGGATGATCAGCGCCGCGAAGCCGACGAAGGTGAGGACCCAGCTCATGCCCGGGCGCCGATGAGCTCGTCGGCCGCCGCTCGGGCCGCGCGGTCGGCCTCGTACAGCGAGTCCCAGGAGTGCAGCGGAGCGCTCCCGATCCGGTCCAGCACCCCCTCGATCACCTCGGCGATGCCCAGGAACGAGAGGCGCCCCGCGAGGAAGGCATGCACCGCGATCTCGTTGGCGGCGTTCAGCGTGCAGGGAGCGGTCCCGCCCGCCATGGCCGCCTCCCGGGCCAGGCGCAGGGCGGGGAACGCCTCCTCGTCCACCGGCTCGAAGGTGAGCGAGCCGACCACCGAGAGATCCAGCCTCGGAACGTCTACGTCCGGGCGCTCGGGATGGTGCAGGGCGTAGGCGATGGGAACCCGCATGTCGGGATGCCCCATGTGCGCCAGCGTCGCCCCGTCCACCAGGTTCACGAGGCTGTGGACGATCGACTGCGGGTGCACGACGACGTGGATGCGCTCGTAGGGCACCCCGAACAGGTGGTGAGCCTCGATCACCTCCAGTCCCTTGTTCATCAGCGTGGCCGAGTCGATGCTGATCTTGCCGCCCATCTCCCAGGTCGGGTGGGCGAGCGCCTGCTCCACGGTCACGTCCTCCAGCTCGGCGCGGGTGCGCCCGCGGAAGGGACCGCCCGAGGCGGTCAGGGTCAGGCTCTCGACGGCTCCGGCCCGCTCCGCCGCGATCAGCTGGAACAGCGCGGAATGCTCGGAGTCCACGGGCAGGATCTGGGCGCCCGTGGCCTCGGCCAGCGTCGTGACCAGCTCGCCGCCGATCACCAGCGACTCCTTGTTGGCCAGCGCCAGGTCGATCCCTTCCCCCAGCGCGGCCACCGTGGGGCCCAGCCCGGCGGCGCCCACGAGCGCGTTGAGGACGAGGTCGGCGTCGGACTCGACCACCAGGCGCACCAGGCCCTCCGGGCCGCTGAGGACCTCGCCGTCGGTCCACGCCTCCGCGGCGCGCGCGGCGGCATGGGGATCGGCCAGGGCGATCCGCTTCACCCCGTGCGCGCGGGCCTGCTCCACCAGCGGCTCCCACGAGGTCTCCGCGCACAGGCCCACGACCTCGAGGTCGCGCAGGACACCGAGCGCCTGGGTGCCGACCGAGCCGGTGGAACCGAGGATGAGGACTCGTCTCACAGCAGGGCCGACCAGATGTAGTAGGCCGCGGGGATCGAGAAGAAGACCGCGTCCAACCGGTCCAGGGCGCCGCCGTGGGGGCCGAAGAAGCGCCCGGTGTCCTTCGTGCCCGAGTCGCGCTTGATCAGCGACTCGAACAGGTCCCCGACGGGCGCGGCGAGCGCGACGCCCAGGCCCAGCAGCAGCGCCTGGCCGCCCGACAGCCAGTCCTGGTAGAGCCCGGCGAACCACGTGGCCGCGATGGCGAACACCATCCCGATCAGCAGACCCTCCACCGTCTTGTTCGGGGAGATCTGGGGCGCCAGCGGGCGCCGGCCGTACATGCGACCACCCAGGTAGGCGCCCGTGTCCCCGATGAAGGTCCCCACCAGCACGTCGACCAGGATCGCGCCGCCGTGCGGGAGCTCGCGCAGCAGCACCGCGTGCGCCAGCGCGAGCCCGATCCACCACGCCCCGAACAGCGTCACCGACACCGACGCGGCCGCCCCCCGGCGCAGCGGCGACAGCAGCAGCAGCCCGAACGTGACCGGGAACAGCGCCGCCTGCACGAGCACGACGTGGAACTGGTCCCCCCACAGCGCCGCGCCCACCATGGCGGTCAGGCCCAGGAACCCGGCCAGCTTGACCGGGCGGGCGGCGTCGAGCATCTGGAACAGCTCGTGCATGCACACGAAGCCCAGCACCAGGACGCCCGCCGCGAACACCTCGCCGCCGCGGTAGACGATGAAGATCGCGAAGGCGATCGCGGGCACGGCCGCCAGCAGCCGTGCGCCGAAGTCGGAGCGTCCGCCGGCCCGGGGGCCGCGGGAGCCGCGCGCTGCCATCAGCGCCCGCCGAAGCGCCGCCGGCGGGCGTCGAACTCGGCCAGCGACGCCTCGAACGCCTCGCGGCCGAAGTCCGGCCACAGCTCGTCGCGGAACACCAGCTCGGAGTAGGCCGACTGCCACATCAGGTAGTTGGACAGGCGCTGCTCGCCGCTGGTGCGAATGATGAGGTCGGGATCGTGCATCTCGGGTGCGTAGAGGTGTTGGCGGAAGTCCTCCTCCGTGCCGCCCGTAAAGGTTCGGGCCGCGTCCAGGATCTCCGCCCGGCCGCCGTAGTTGAAGGCGACGAAGAGGGTGATCCGGTCATTGTCCCGGGTGCGCTCCTGCGCCCAGTCCATCCGTTCCACCAAGTCGGGCGCGACGCCCTCGCGCCGGCCGATGAAGCGCATCCGCACGCCCTCCTCGTCCAGCTCCGGCGTCTCGGAGTCGATGCGCTGCGCGAACATCGCCATGAGCGCGTCCACCTCCTCCCGCGGGCGCGACCAGTTCTCGGTCGAGAAGGAGTAGACGGTGAGCTCCTTCAGGCCCAGCTCGGCGGCGTCGCGCAGCCGGGCCTTGACCGTGTCCGCGCCGGCGCTGTGTCCGGCCACGGCGGGGAGTCCGCGCTGCTGCGCCCAGCGCCCATTGCCGTCGGTGATGATCGCGACGTAGCGGGCGGCGCCCGTCACACCTCGAGGATCTCCGCTTCCTTGTTGTGCATCAGCGCGTCGAGCTCGGTGATCTTCTCGTCGGTCAGCTTCTGCAGGTCGTTCTCGGCGCGGTGCTCGTCGTCGGAGCCGACCTCGCCCTCGCTCTTGAGCTCGCGCAGGTCGTGCATGATGTCGCGGCGGATGTTGCGGACCGCGATCCGGCCCTCCTCGCAGATCCCGTGCACCACCTTGACCAGCTGCTTGCGCCGCTCCTCGGTCAGCTCGGGGATCTGGAGGCGGATCACCGAGCCGTCGTTGTTGGGAGTCAGGCCGACGTCGGACTCCAGGATCGCCTTCTCGATGGCCTTGATCGAGTTCTTGTCGTAGGGCTGGACCGTGAGCAGGCGCGCGTCGGAGGCCGAGAGCGTGGCCAGCTGGCGCAGCGGGGTCTGCGCGCCGTAGTAGTCGACGATGATGCGGTCCAGCAGCGCTGGGGTGGCGCGGCCGGTGCGCACGGAGCCGAACTCGGTGCGGATCGCCTCCACCGACTTGTCCATCCGCTCGCCCGCGTCGGCGATCAGCTCTTCGGTCAGGTCGCTCACGTCGTCACCAGGGTGCCCACTCGCTGGCCGCAAACTATCCGGTCGATGTTGTCCTCGTCGTCCATGTTGAAGACGTACAGGGGCAGCTCGTTCTCCATGCACAGGGTCAGGGCCGTCGCGTCCATCACCGCCAGGCGCCGCTGGATGGCGTCCATGTAGCTGACCTGCGGCAGGAACTCCGCGTCGGCGTCCAGGCGCGGATCGGCGCTGTAGACGCCCTCCACGCCGTTCTTGGCCATCAGGATCGCCTCGGCGTGGATCTCCGACGCCCGCAGCGCGGCCGCGGTGTCGGTGGTGAAGAACGGGTTGCCGGTGCCGGCGGCGAAGATGACTATGCGTCCCTTTTCGAGGTGGCGGATGGCGCGGCGGCGGATGTAGGGCTCGGCCACCTCGGAGATCGTGATCGCCGACTGGACGCGGGTGTGCGCGCCGGCCTTCTCCAGGGCGTCCTGGAGCGCCAGCGCGTTGAGCAGCGTGGCCAGCATCCCCATGTAGTCGGCGGTGGCCCGGTCCATGCCGGCGGCGGCGCCCGCCATCCCCCGGTAGATGTTGCCGGCCCCGACGACCAGGGCGACCTCCACCCCGCGGGCCTGGACGCGGGCGATCGCGGCGGCGATGGCCTCGATGCGCTCGGGGTCCGCGCCGTACTCCCGGTCGCCCATCAGCGCCTCCCCGGACAGCTTCAGGAGGATGCGCTGGAAGGCGGGGCCGCCGTTGTCGCTCATTCCTCGCCGACGCGGAACTTGGCGAAGCGCCGGACGACGACGTTCTCCCCCGTCTTGGAGGAGAGCTCCGTGCGCAGCTGCTCGATCGTCTTCTCCTCGTGCTTGTCCACGTTCACGTGGACCTGGCGCAGGAGGACGACGTCGTCGAGCCAGGAGTTGAGCTTGCCCTCGGCGATCTTGGGGCGGATGTGCTCGGGCTTGTCCGCGGCCTGCTCCTCGAACACGCGCAGCTCGGCCTGGCGGGCCTCCTCGGGCACCTCGTCGTCGGAGACGTACTGGACGGTGGGGCTACCGGCCGCGTGCAGCGCGACCTCGCGGGCGAACTCCAGGAACTCCGGGCTGCGGGCTACGAAGTCGGTCTCGCAGTCCACCTCGACCAGCACGCCCACCCGGTTGTTGGCGTGGATGTAGCTCTGGACCACGCCCTCGGCCGCGGCGCGCTCGCCGCGCTTGGCCGCCTTGGCCTGCCCCTTGACGCGCAGGATCTCGACGGCCTTCTCGGCGTCGCCCTCCGCCTCCTGGAGCGCCGCCTTGGCGTCCATCATCCCCGCGCCGGTGCGGTCGCGCAGGGCCTTGACGTCGGCGGCCTTGATCTGGGTCTGCTCGGCCATCAGCCCTCCTGGGCCGGCGCGGGCGCCGGCGTCTCGGGGGCGGCGGGCTGGGCCGGTTGAGCAGGCTGGGCGGGCTTCGCCTGCTGTGCGGGCTGGGCCGGCTGTGCGGGCTTCGCCTGCTGCGCGGGCTGGGCCGGTTGGGCCGGCTGCGCCGGGGCGGCCCCTCCCGCGGGCTGGGCCTCCGCCGCGGCGGCCTGCGCCTCGGCGGCCGCCTTCTCCTCGGCCTCCTTGCGCTCCTTCTCCTCCGCCTCCTTGCGCGCGCGCTCCTCGGCCTCCAGGCGCTCCTTCTCCTCGCGCTCGCGCCGTGCGCGGTCCTCCTCCTCGCGGAACTGGCCGCGGCCGGCGGACGCCACGTCCCCGATCGCCTTGGTGATCAGGGCGCAGGAGCGGATCGCGTCGTCGTTGCCGGGAATGACGTAGGTGATCCCGTCCGGGTCGCAGTTGGTGTCGACCAGGCCGATGATCGGGATGCGCAGGCGCTCGGCCTCGCGGATGGCGATCGCCTCGGTCTTGAGGTCGATCACGAACATCGCGTCCGGCGGGCGCTGCATGTTCTTGACGCCGCCCAGGTTGGCCTGGAGCTTCTCCAGGTCCTTGCGGGCGGTGATGCGCTCGCGCGTGGGCAGCAGCTCCAGCTGGCCCTCCGCGTCGTACTTCTCCAGGTCGTGCAGGCGCTTGATGCGCTTGGAGATCGTCTGGAAGTTCGTCAGCAGCCCGCCGAGCCAGCGGTGGTTGACGTACGGCATGTCGGCGGCCGACGCGATGTCGCGCACCGCGTCGCGCGCCTGCTTCTTGGTCCCCACGAAGAGGATGGTCCCGCCGCGGCGGGAGACCTCGTCGGCGAACGCCTGCGCCTGCTCGAGCAGAGTCGACGTCTTGAGCAGGTCGATGATGTAGATCCCATCGCGCTCGCCATGGATGAAGCGGCGCATCTTGGGATTCCAGCGGCGCGTCTGGTGGCCGAAATGGACGCCGGCCTCCAGCAGCTCCTTGATTCCTACCTGGGCCACTGAGGGTGCTCCCTTGTCTTTGGTTTGAACAGCGTCCCGCCGGACCGTGGGCGATCCCGGCTGCTTGGCCGGGCAGGGCCGCCTGCGGCGTCCCCGGCGGGGTCGTATTTGGCTTTGTATGCAGTGTACGCAAGTTCTCCATCGCTCCTGCGTTTGGAGTGGTGCGAGCCGGCCCTCCCTTCCCTACCTCCGGGGGGCGGGCACGTACGCGGGTCCGCCCTCCCTTCCCCTACGTCCGGTGGGCAGGCCCACAGCAGGCCGCAGCAGGGGCAGCCGGGATGTGCTGCCCCTGCTGCTGTCTCAGGACGGCTTCGCGGCGCGCTGCAGCGCGGCCGCCAGGTCCGCCGGGAGCGGGGAGGTCACGTCCACGGGGGCGGCGCCGAGCGGGTGCTCGAAGGCCAGGCGCGTCGCGTGCAGGAACTGTCGCTCCAGCCCGTACAGGCCGGCGCGGCCGTACTGCGGGTCGCCCGCCACGGGATGGCCGATGGCCTGGAGGTGCGCGCGGATCTGGTGGGTGCGCCCCGTCTCCAGGCGCACCCGCAGCAGCGTGGACTCCGGCAACGCGCGCTCCAGCGCGAAGTGCGTGACCGCCTGGCGAGGCGTGTCGGTCCGCACGGAGACCTTGGTGCGCTCGCGGCGGTCGCGACCCAGGGGCGCGTCGATCGTCCCCGTGCGCGCCGGGGGGCGGCCCTCGACCAGAGCCAGGTACTCGCGCCGGATCTCGCGGGCGGCCATCTGGGCCTTCAGGCGCCGGTGCACCTCATCGGACTTGGCGACCACGAGCAGGCCCGACGTGTCGCGGTCCAGGCGGTGGACGAGGCCCGCGCGCCACTCCTCCTCGCCCCCGGCGGCCCGGCCGGCCAGGGCCTGGGCCAGGGTGCCCGTGGGGTGGCCGCGGGCTGGGTGCACGACCACGCCGGCGGGCTTGTCCACCACCAGCAGCGCCTCGTCCTCGAAGACGACGTGGACGGGGGCGTCCTCGGCCTGGGGCTCGGGGCGTGGGTCCTCCTCGTCGACTTCTATCCGCTCTCCCGCCGCCACCCGGTGGCGCTTCGGGATCGTCGCGCCCTCCACCCTCACCTGGCCGCCTTCGATGAGCCTTTGCGCGCGGGCGCGCGAGCCCAAGGACGCACCCAGGAAGGTGTCCAGGCGCTGGCCTTCCGCCTCGGGTGGGACCCGGACGTGCCTCATCGGTCGGGCGGGCTCGGTTCCGGCGACGGCTTGTTCTGGTGCCCGGCCTCCAGCGCCAGCAGCAGCGCGAGCACGCCCGCGGTGATGGCCATGTCGGCCACGTTGAAGGCGGGCCACAGCGGGACGTCGATGAAGTCCGTCACGGCGCCCTCGCGCGCGCGGTCCAGCAGGTTGCCCAGCGCGCCGCCCAGCAGCAGACCGGTCGGGAGCCACAGGAACGGGCGCCGCGCGTGCAGCGCGAAGTAGGCCAGCAGCCCCACCAGCGCCGCGACCGTCACCGCGGTCAGCAGCGCCCCGCCGCCGTCGAACAGGCCGAACGCGATCCCCTTGTTGCGCACGTGGACCAGGTCGATGCCGAGGAAGAGGTCGCGGCGCGCACCGCGCGCGAGGCCGTCGACCACCAGCGCCTTGGTCACCTGGTCCACCAGCAGGACGGCGCCCACGACCAGGCCGGCCCGCGCCCACGCGGCGGCCATCAGCCGTGGATCAGGCGCACGACGATGCCGCCCACGATCTGCAGGACGATCAGCGCCACGATCGGGCTGAGGTCGAGCGGGCCGATCATGGGGATGAAGCGGCGGAAGATCCGCAGGTAGGGCTCGCTCACGTCGCGCAGGAAGGTGAGCAGGAGGTCAGACCAGCGGGCGTAGGGGACGCTGACGCCCATGGAGAAGACCAGGGACGTCAGGACGTAGATCACGATGATCAGGCCGTAGACGAGGAAGAGCGCCCCGACGTAGTCGGAGATCTGCACCCGCGCCGCAGTGGCCACCAGGACGGTCATGCGCGGTACTTGGCCATCACGGCGTCGGCCGCGTCCAGCAGGGCGGCGCGCAGGTCGCGGCGCTCCAGCGCGGCCAGGCCCGCGGCGGTGACGCCCCCCGGCGAGGTGACGGCCCGCCGGACGCCGAGGGTGTCGCCCTCGTGGGCGGCCAGCAGGGCCAGCGCGCCGGAGGCGGACTCCAGCACCATCTCCCCGGCCAGCGCCGGCGGCAGGCCGTGCTTGACGGCCGCGTCGATCCAGGCCTCCACGAACAGCGCCATGTAGGCCGGGGCGACGCCGTTGACGGTCGTGGCCACGTCGATCAACGCCTCATCGAGCTCGACGACCTTGCCCAGGCGCCCGAGGAGCTCCTTCAGGCTCGAATCGAGCGTCTCGTCCACCTGCTCACCGGGCGCGTAGGCGATCACTCCCTGGCCCACCTCGACCGCCGTGTTGGGCATGAGGCGGGCGACGGGGGTGTCGGGGTAGGCGGCCTGCAGGTCGGCGAGCGTCCGTCCGCCGAGGATGGAGACCACGGCCTTGGCCGTGCCGTTCAGCTCCCGTGCCACCTGCTCCATCTGCGCGGGCTTGTGGCAGAGGAAGACGACGCCGGCGCGCTCCGCCACCTCGCGGTTGGACGCGAGCGCCTCGCCGCCCAGCTCGTCCGCGAGCGCCTGCGCGCGCTCGGGCACCGGGTCCGCGCACAGGATGGGATCGCCCCAGCCCCGGGCCAGCGCCCGCGCCATGTTCCCTGCTCCGATGAGGCCGACCTGCATGAGGCCCGCCAGTCTACGACTGGTTGAAGAAGCCCTTCTCGATCAAGCGTGCCCGCTCTTCCGCGGACACCTCGACGTTGCGGGGCGTGAGCAGGAAGACCTTGTCGGCGATCCGCTGCATGCCGCCGTCGAGGGCGTAGGTGAGCCCGCTGGCGAAGTCGATCAGGCGCTTGGACAGATCCGTGTCGGCGCCCTGGAGGTTGAGGATCACCGGCGTCATGTCCTTGAAGCGGTCGGCGATCTGCTGGGCGTCGTTGAAGGACTTGGGCACGACGAGATGCACGCGGACGTCGCCCAGCGCGCCGCCGTTGCGGCCTCCGGGGACGGACCGCAGGACCGTCGTGCGCCGCTCGGCGGCCGGGTCCTCGGCGAAGATGTCGTCGATCTCGTCGCGGCGCCGGCGGCCGGACAGCCGGCGGACGTTGGGACGCTCGCGGTAGCGGTCCTCCAGCTCGGCCTCGGGCGCCGGGCCGGGCGTCGCGGGCATCTCCCGGCGGGCCGGGGCCTCCTCGAGGTACTCGTCGTGGTCCTCGGCGAGGCCGAAGTAGACGAGGGCTCTGTGCCAGGTGTCGCGGAAGGCCATGACAACGCCGGTGTTCGTGCGCAGCGGGGTATTCCCTGCTCAGCGGAAGAGAATCGTACCGACCCGCACGATCGTAGCCCCCTCTTCCACCGCTATGGGGAAGTCCTGCGTCGTGCCCATGGAAAGGGTGTTCAGGCCTCGTGCGTGCGCCAGCTCGGCCAGCTTCCTGAACCAGGGCCTGCTGTCCTCGGGATTTTCCGCGAGGGGCGGCATGGCCATCAATCCCCTCACCGTGACCGGGCAGCGCTCCAGGAAGGCATCGAGGGAGTCGGGATCGACGCCGCTCTTGTCCGGCTCCCGCGCGACGTTGACCTCGACCAGCACCTCGGTGTCAGGCGTTCCGTGCTTGCCCAGCTGCTCGAGCACCGAGTCGCTCGCGACGGAATGGATCAGCCGTACGTGCGGGAGCACCAGCTTGACCTTGCGGCTCTGGAGGTGGCCGATGAAGTCGAACGTCAGCCGGTCGCCGACGAGCGCCGCCTTCTCCGCCAGATCCTGCTGACGGTTCTCCCCCGCAAGCGTCACGCCGGCCTCCACCAGCGCCGGCATGTCCTGCGCGGCCACGTACTTCGTCGCCACGCAGATCTCGACGTCGCCGGGGTCCCGCCCCACCCGCTCCGCCGCTCGCGCGATCTCGTCGCGCACCCGCCCGAGGTTCTCCCGCACCCGCGCTACGTTGACCCCCATATACGTAGGAAACGTAGCTACGTTGACTACCGCATAGGTACTGAACGTAGCTAGGCCGGCTCGCGCCACGCGACCCCGGCCTGGCGGCCGGTCACGCCCCCGTCGCGGCGATGGCTGAAGAAGAGCCGCGGATCGCTGCACATCGTGCACAGCCTCGAGTCGTGCACTTCCTCGATGCCCGCGCCTTCCAGCTGCGCGCGGGCAACCGCCTTGAGATCGAGGTTGCGCCCGGAGCGAACGCCAGCCCCAAACGCGGCGAACTCCGAGTGCACCTCCTCCCCCACCTCGTAGCAACACACGCCGGCGCCCGGGCCAACAGCGGCGGTGAGCGGGCCAGAAGCCCCCAGCTCGCGCAGGGCGCGCACCCCCTCGGCTACGACGCCGCCCGCCAGCCCGCGCCACCCGGCGTGCAGCATCGCCACCGCGCCCTCGCCTGCGATCGCTATCGGCAGGCAGTCGGCCACGAGGACGACGGGCGCGACGCCCGCCAGCGCCGTGGCCTGGCCGTCCGCCGCCACCGGGTCGCCAGACGGCGGCGACACCACACGTCGCACAACAGCCCCATGGACCTGCCGCCCCTGCGCGAATCGCCCTCTCTCGATGCCCAAGAGCGCCGCCACGCGATCGCGGTTCTCGGAGACACAAGCCGGAGAGTCGTCCGTCCACAGACCCAGATTCAAAGACCGATAAGGCCCCGAAGACACCCCACCCCGCCGCGTCGTGAACAGCGCCCGCGCGCCCGGAAGCGCGATCCCCACGTGCTCGCCCTCCCACCGGAACGGCGCGGGAAGCGTCACCGCACGTGCAGCTCGAGTCCGGGCACCGGCTCGCGCTGCGCGTACTCGAAGTGTGCGCGGCCGCTGGACACGAGCTCGTCCACCAGGCGCCGGCCCTCCTGCACCGAGCGGTCGCGCTGCCAGACGCGGACCCGCATCGACGCGGTCTCGCTGTTGTAGCAGTAGGCCAGATCGCCGTCCGGGTCGTGGTAGGTGACGCCCACCAGCTGCTCACGCGGCGCGTCCACGTCCGCGACCACCTGCAGGTCGCCGTCCGTCGCCTCCAGGTGCCAGGTGGTGAGGCCGAAGCGGCTCTCGTTGCGCATGACGCGCAGCGGGCTCGTGGAGCGGAAGTCGCGGCCCGCGAAGTGCCCGACGATGGGCGAGCTCGGCCCGATCGTGCGACCGAAGCGCGGGACGAAGACCGACACGCCGTCGATCCATGCATCGTCACGCGGCGTGCCATCCAGGCCCTCGAAGTCGTTGCAGTGCGCCCAGGCCCAGCGCGCGGCGTGCTTGGAGCCCCACAGGTGCGCCTGCCCCCCGCGCGCGCTGTCGAGCTCCAGGGTCTGCCCGCCGAACGTGACCGTCCCCTCCACGTCGACGGCCGGGTGCGGGAGCACGAGGACGGTCTTGGCGATCTTGGCCTTCCGGAGGAACGGGTGGACGTGCTCGGCGCCCGGGCCCCGCGGCTCCCAGCGCAAGTGCCAGCTCACGTCCTCGATCCGGCCGGTCATCCCGCGGTCGGTGAGGACGGCGTCGTCGATGCGCAGCTCGAACGGCTCCGCGCGGGACGACATGCTCGCCGCGGGGAGCGTCTGCTTGCGGCCCACAAGCGTGCCGTCGCGCGGATCCATCGCCATGAACCACAGCGCGCAGGTCGCATCGCCCTCCAGCGGGGCGACCATCGTGTAGCGGATCCACAGGCCGCATCCGCTGCCGCGGTCGGTCGCGGACAGGTAGTAGACCTCGTAGTGGCCGGGGCTCCCGTCCCACTGCAGCGCGTTGAGGTTGCCCGCCATCGCGGGCGGATGCTATTGCGCCCGCACGGCGCGCAGCGCGGCGGCGAGCTGGCCCTCGGCATCGTGCACGCCGTCGTCCAGGGCGGCGGACCAGGCGGCGTCCAGCGCCCGGCCTATCTCAGGGCCTTCCGAAACGCCCGCGGCGATGAGGTCGGAGCCGTCGATGGCCAGGGTCACGCGGCTCGATTGGTTGCGCCAGAGCTCGAGCGGCTCATGGGCCCCGAGCGCCGCGGCCACGGCGAGCTGCTCCGGCGGGCGACCCAGGACGAGGTGCCGGACCTCCGAGGGCCGATGGGCGTGCTGCAGGCGCTCTGCGAGGGTCTCGGCGTCGAGAGCAGCCGCGATCACGGCTTCCCGCTCGGCCGCGTGGAGCCCTATGTCATCGAGCCAGTCGCGCAGTTGCCGCTCACTGCAGCGAGTGAGGGCGGTGGCGAGGACGATGAGATCGCGCCGGGCCTGGCCACCGTCCTGCTTAGAGGTCGGATACCGACGCTTAGGCAGGACAGTGGAGGGGCCGGCTCCCTCGCCACCCTCACCCGCGTAGTTCAGGGCGTCGCGCGCCAGGTCCAGGCGGGGCTCGAAGCAGGGGTTCAAAGCGCGCGTCAGCCCCATTTCGGTGGCTCGGTTCAAGCCGGCGATGGCGCTTTCCTCGCCACACAAGGCCAGCAACTCCGCCCCGATGCGCGGGCCCGAGACGGTGCCCGGCGCCCCGGCCGCGATGGCGTCGCGGGCCAGCGCGTCCGTGCGGGTGTCGGGGTCGAAGCCGAGGCGGGCGCCGTAGCGCGCGAGGCGCAGCAGGCGCGTGGGGTCGTCCACGAAGGAGCGCGGGTGGAGGACGCGCAACACGCCCGCTTCGAGGTCCTCGCCGGCGCCCGGGTGTTCGCGCATCGACCCGTCCGCGAGGGAGAGCGCCATGGCGTTCACCGTGAAGTCGCGTCGCGCCAGGTCCTCCTCCAGGGTCCCCGGCCGCACCTCGGGCAGCGCGCCCGGGGTGGGGTAGGACTCGGCCCGGGCGGTCACGACGTCGAAGGAGAAACCGTCGGACGCCGTCACGGTCGCGGTGCCGAAGCGGTCGTGCTCGCGCACGGCGCCTCCCAGGACAGTGGCCGCCGCCCGCGCGGCCGCGACGCCGTCTCCCTCGACGACCACGTCAAGGTCCACGACCTCCCTGCCCAGCCGCAGGTCACGCACCGCGCCGCCCACCAGCCAAGAGCCGGGCGCGCCGGCCAGGGCGTCGCGCAGGCGCTCCACGAGCGGGTGGGAGGACACGGACTCCACCCGCCGGTGTTCTACGGCCGCACGGCGATTCCCGCCGCGGCCAGGTGCTCCTTGGCCTCGCGGACGCTGTACTTGCCGTAGTGGAAGATCGACGCGCACAGCGCGGCGTCGGCGCCCGCCTCGATGCCTTCGACCAGATGGTCGAGCTCTCCCGCGCCGCCGGAGGCGATCACGGGGACGCCCACCGCCTCCGCCACCGCCGTGGTGAGCGCGAGGTCATAGCCGTCCTTGGTCCCGTCGCGGTCCATGCTCGTGAGCATGATCTCGCCGGCCCCGCGCTCCACTGCCTCGCGCGCCCACTCGACCGCATCGAGGCCCGTCGGAGTGCGCCCGCCGGCCACGAAGACCTCCCACGAGGGAGCGCCACCCTCACCGGAGCCGCCCCCTGACCGGCCGCCGTTTCCAACTCGCTTCGCGTCAACCGCGAGCACCACGCACTGGTTGCCGAAGCGTTCGGCCAGCTCCCCCAGCAGCGACGGCCGCGCCACCGCCGCCGAGTTCACGGACACCTTGTCCGCCCCGGCGTCCAGCACCGCCTGCGCGTCCTCCACCGACCGGATCCCGCCCCCGATCGTGAAGGGGACGAACACGTCATCCGCCGCCCGGCGGGCGAGCTCCACCACCGTCTCGCGCTTGTCGTGGGTGGCGGTGATGTCGAGGAAGATCACCTCGTCGGCGCCTTCGCGGTCGTAGAAGGCGGCGAGCTCGACGGGATCGCCCGCGTCGCGCAGGTCCAGGAACTTCGTCCCCTTGACCACGCGGCCGGCGTCCACGTCCAGGCACGGGATGACGCGCTTGTAGTGCATCAGGCGGCCCCGAGCACGGCCTGGCCCTCGCCGACCGTGAACCGTCCCTCGTAGAGAGCCTTGCCCACGATCACTCCCTCGATGGGCAGTTCCCCGAGCAACCGGAGATCGTCCAAGGACCCCACCCCGCCCGACCACACCAGAGTCCCCTCCCCCACGGCGGCGACCACCGACCGCGCCTCCTCCAGGTCCGGCCCGGTCAGCATCCCGTCGACGTCGACGTTGGTGTAGACGAACGCCCCCACCCCCTGGGCGGCCAGGCGGGCAATGGCGTCCAGCGGCTCGAGCCCGGTGTCCTCGGTCCAACCGGCCGCGGAGACCCGGCCGCCGCGCACGTCCACAGCCACCGCCACCCGCGCACCGTGCTCGGAAACAGCGGCATCCAGGAAGGAGGGATCGCGGTACGCGGCGGTCCCGACCACCACCCTGGATGCGCCGTTCGCCAGCGCCGCGGACACGTGCTCGATGGAGCGCATCCCCCCACCCACCTGGACGGGAACGTCCCCGGCCAGCGCCGCGATCTCCCGGATGATCGGGAGGTTCTGCGGAGAGCCCGCCCGCGCCCCGTCCAGGTCCACCACGTGCAGCGCCCGGGCGCCCGCGTCCAGCCACACCCGGGCGGCATCCAGCGGGTCGTCGAAATACCGCGTGGAGTCGGAGAACTCGCCCTGCACGAGCCGGACGGCGCGGCCGTCGAGGATGTCCACGGCCGGATAGAGGATCACGCGGCGACGCGCGCGCAGATCGCGGCGAAGTTCTCCAGCAGCGCCAGCCCGTGGGCGGAGGACTTCTCCGGATGGAACTGCGCGCCGAACACGTTGTCCCGCGCGACCACGGT
>JAWVFR010000008.1:0-7565 GCA_033855845.1 Solirubrobacteraceae bacterium | reverse complement strand
ATCCCTGGCGCTGGTCCTTCGACCGCGCCACCGGCGATCTGGCGGTCGGCGACGTGGGCCAGAACAGCGTGGAGGAGGTGACCTTCGCGCGGCGGGGCCGCGCGCGCGGGCGCAACTTCGGCTGGCGCGTGTGGGAGGGGCGCCGGCGCAACACCGGGGAGCCGGCGTCGGGCGTGCTGTTCCCCCAGATCACCTATCCGACGTCGAGCGGCTGCGCGGTGACCGGGGGCTACGTGGTGCGCGATCGCGGGCTGACGGGCTGGGTCGGGCGCTACCTGTACGGGGACTTCTGCAACGGCATCGTGCGCACCGCCCGCCTGAGCCCGGCCGGGGCGACCGCCCGGCGCGACACCGGCCTGCGCGTGGGCAGCCTGTCCTCCTTCGGGGAGGACGGGCTGGGCCGCGTCTACGCGGTCTCGCTGGGCGGCGCCGTCTACCGCTTCGTCTCGCGCTAGCGTCCGCCCGATGGCGGACGACCCCCTGGCGCGGCACGACGTCGCGCTCGTGCGCGCGGACAACCCCGGCCCGTTCACGCTGGAGGGGACGAACACGTGGGTCGTGGGGCGCGATCCGGCGTGGGTGGTCGATCCCGGTCCCGACCTGCCGTCGCACGTGGCCGCGGTCGCCGCGCAGGCGCGGGCGCGCGGCGGCCTGGGCGGGATCGCGCTGACCCACGGCCACGGCGACCATCGCGGCGCGCTCGCCGGCCTGCTGGCGGCGGCCGGGCCGGTGCCGGTGGGCGCCATGGCGGCGCAGGAGGGTGAGGTCCGGCTGGGGGACGGGGATCGCCTCGGCCCCTTCCTGGCCGTGGCCACACCCGGGCACGCGACCGACCACCTGGCGTTCGTAGCCGGGGGCGCCGGCTTCACCGGCGACGCGGTTCTGGGCCGCGGAAGCGTCTTCGTGAACCCCGACCCGGGCGCTCTGCGCGGCTACCTGGACGGGCTGCGCCGTCTGCGCGAGCTGGACCTGGAGATCCTGTTCCCCGGCCACGGGCCGGTGGTCGGGGATCCGGCGTCCAAGCTCGACGAGTACGTCGCGCACCGGCTGGAGCGCGAGCGGCGGCTGTTGGACGCGCTGGCGCGAGGGCTGAGGGGGACCGGCGAGCTGCTGGACGACGTGTGGTCCGACGCGCCGCCGGCGCTGCGTCCCGCCGCCGCGGTGACGCTTCGCGCCCATCTGGACAAGCTGCGCGACGAGGGGCGCCTGCCCGAGGGCGTGGACGTGCCGGAGCGCGACCTGGGGGCGGGCGAGGTCTGAAGCTAGTGCGCGGGCGCCGCGCTGCTCGAGCTCGACGGGGCGGGGGTCGACCCGCTGCCCGTGGACGTCGGCGAGGAGCTGCCTGAGGAGTGGGGTGTGCTGCCCTGGGCGCTCGCGGGCGTCTCCAGGGGCGAGGTGACCGGGGACCCGGGTGCGAGGGGGTCGTGCGTGGCGCCGGCCGGCGGAGTGCCCGCGGAGGCGTTCGGCGAGGCGTCGTCCGGGGCCGCCAGGCCGCCCGTGGCCACGGTGTCCGCCGTGGCGGCGGTCGGGTCGGCGGCCGGGTCAACCGTGGAGTCCGTCGGACTGGGCTGGCCGGCGGCGGGCTCCAGGGCGATGGGGGTAGCGGGAACGGCGTTCACCGGAGCGTCCACGGCGTGGGTCGCCGTATCGCGCACGGCCAGCACCCTGGGGGCCGGCGCGGCCGCCGCGGGGGCCGAGTGCTGGGCGGGCTCCACGATGGTCTGCTCGACGGTGACGGCACCGCCGCCCGCGACCACCACGGCCGACACGACGGCGGCCACCTTCGTCGCGCTCAGCGCGGCGAGGCCGGTCCCGGCGACCGTGCTTCCCGCCGCCGCGCCGCCGCTCGCGGCCAGGCCGCCGCCGGCCACCGCGCCGCCGCCGGTGGCTGCGCCGGCGCCGCCACTCGCGCCGCCGCCTCCGATGCCCAGTTTGGCCAGCAGGCCCAGCGGGCCCGCGGCGCCCGGGCTCAGCGCCGCGAAGGAGCGCTGCACCCGGCGCAGGTCGCGGCGGTAGTCGCGGCAGCCCTCGCAGTCGCGCAGGTGGCGCCGCGCGCGGCCGGTGGCGCGCACGCCGCGCCCGTGGGCCAGCGTCAGGTCATGGCGGATCTCGGTGCAGGCCGTCTCGCGCGCCTCGGCGGCCTCGACCAGGCCCATGCGCGCCCGGACCAGCAGGGACTTCACGGCCGGCACGCTGACCTCCAGCGCGTCGGACAGCTGCGCGTAGGAGAGGCCCTCGAGCTCGCGCATCAGCAGGACCGAGCGCTGCTGCTCGGGCAGCCGGCGCACGTCGGCGACCAGGCGCTTGAGGTCGTCGCGGCGCTCGGTCTCGGTCAGCGGGTCCGCGAGGGGGCCGCGGCTCACGTCGAAGACGTCAGCCGGCGGCGGGAGCGGCCGGCGCAGCTGGTCCACGCAGCGGTTGTGCGCGACGCGGTAGAGCCAGGCCTTCAGCGCGATCGGCCGGTCGGACGACCGCAGCGCCCCGTAGGCCCGGATGAAGACGTCCTGGAGCGCGTCCTCGGCGTCCTGGCGCGAGCCGGACAGCATCTGGCGCGAGTACGCAAACAGCCGCTGGTGGTAGCGGTCGTGGATGACGCGGAACGCCTCGTCGTTGCCGGCCCGGAACAGCGCGAGGAGCTGATCGTCGGAGCGCAGCCGCAGAAGCGAGGCGCCCAATGAGATGCGCGCGAGCCCAACCGGAGCTTGGAGTGCTGAAGCTTCCACCGCTGCCTTCGCTCAGGGAACTGTAACCGTTGTCCAGGAGGGAAGTTGCGAACTTCCGGAGCAACGGCCTAGGACAGGTTGGCCATCACGTGCTTGACCTGGGTGTAGTCCTCCAAGGAGTACATGGAGAGGTCCTTGCCATAGCCCGACTGGCCGTAGCCGCCGTGGGGCATCTCGGACACCAGCGGGATGTGGTCGTTGATCCACACGCAGCCGAACCGCAGCGCATTGGAGACGCGCAGCGCCCGGCCCACGTCGCGCGTCCACACGGAGGACGCCAGCCCGTACTTGGTCCCGTTGGCCCAGGCGATCGCCTCGGCCTCGTCGGAGAAGGGCTGGACCGTGATGACCGGGCCGAAGATCTCCTGCTGGACCATCTCGTCGTCCTGCTTCAAGCCGGCCACCACCGTGGGGGCCAGGAAGAAGCCCGGCAGGTCGGGCTCCTCGCCGCCGGTGACCATTTCGGCGTTGTCGGGCCGGCGCTCCAGGAAGCCCTCCACGCGCTCGCGCTGGCGGGCCGAGTTCAGCGGCCCCAGGGTGGTGTCCGGCGAGCTCGTGTCGCCCATGACCAGGCCCCGGGCCTGCTCGGCCAGCCCGCCGACCACGTCGTCGTAGACCTTGGACCCCGCGAGCACGCGCGTGGCCGCGGTGCAGTCCTGGCCCGCGTTGTAGTAGCCGGTGCCCGCGACCGTCTCCAGCACGGCCTCCATGTCGGCGTCGTCGAACACCACCACCGGGGCCTTGCCGCCCAGCTCCAGGTGCACGCGCTTGAGCGTGGCCGCGGCGTTGGCGGCGATCCACTTGCCGGTCTCCACCGAGCCGGTGAGCGAGACCATGTCGACGTCCTCGTGGGTGACCAGGGCCGCGCCCGGGTCGTTCCCGCCCACGACCACGTTCAGGACGCCGGCGGGGAGGAACTCGGAGGCCAGCTCGGCCAGCCTCACCGTGGTCACCGGCGTGGTCGGCGCGGGCTTCAGGACGATCGTGTTGCCGGTCGCCAGCGCCGGCCCGATCTTCCACACGGCCATCATCAGCGGGTAGTTCCAGGGGGAGATCTGGCCCACGACCCCGACGGGCTCGCGGCGGATCATCGACGTGTAGCCCTCCAGGTACTCGCCCGCCGCCTTGCCCTCCATGCAGCGCGCGGCGCCGGCGAAGAAGCGCAGGTTGTCCACCATGAAGGGGATCTCGTCGTCCTTGAAGGCCTGGATCGGCTTGCCGGCGTTGGCGGACTCCAGCTCGGCGATCTCGTCGCCGTGCGCCTCGATCGAGTCGGCCAGGCGCAGCAGCGCCAGCGAGCGCTCGGCGGGGGTCGTGCGGCCCCACGCCTCGAAGGCGGTGCGGGCGGCCGAGACGGCGCGATCGACGTCGGCCTGGCCGGAGTCCGGGGCCTGCGCGATGGTTTCCCCGGTGGCGGGGTTCAGCACGGGCTGGGTGCCGCCGTCGGCCGCGTCCACCAGCTCCCCGTCGATGAAGTTCTGCAGCGTGGACACGGTGGTGGCCATCCCTTTCCCCTTTCTGCTCGCTTGCACCGGAACGTACCAGCGACGCCGTGTAATGATCGGCCGCCATGGACGACGATCCGCTCTCGCTGCCCGCGTCCGGCGGGCGGCGCTCGCCGTTCCCCGCCATCGCGGACTACGCCTTCCTGTCGGACTGCCACACGGGGGCGCTGGTGGCGCCGGACGGGACGATCGAATGGCTGTGCATCCCGCGGTTCGACGCCCCCTCGATCTTCTCGATGGTCCTGGACCGAGGCGGCGGCGGCTTTCGCCTCGGGCCCTACGGCGAGAGCCATCCGGTGGCGCGGCGCTACGAGCCGGGGACGAACGTCCTGGAGACCACGTGGATGACCGCGCACGGCTGGGCCGAGGTGCACGACGCGCTCACGATCGGCCCCTGGCACGAGGGCGAGCTGGCGGAGGCGCGCCACACCCGCCCGCCCACCGACCACGAGGCCGACCACCTGCTCGTGCGCACCGTGACCTGCGTGCAGGGCGAGGTGATGGTGGAGTTGGTCTGCGAGCCGATCTTCGACTACGCGCGCCGTCAGGTCACCTGGAGCGAGGTCGAGCACGAGGCGCCGTCCGCGTTGGACGGGACCGACGGGGAGACCACGATCCGGCTGCTCAGCGACCTGCGGCTGGGCATCGAGGGCAACCGCGTCCGCGCCCGCCACCAGATGCGCGAGGGGGAGACCTGCTTCGTCGCGCTGTCGTGGACCGAGGAGCGCGGCGGGCCGGCCACCGCCGAGCAGGCCGGCGCGCACCTGGACCGCACGGCGCACTTCTGGCGCTCCTGGCTGGACTCGGGCGACTTCCCCGACCACCGCTGGCGCCGCGAGCTCCAGCGCTCGGCGCTCGCGCTCAAGGGCCTGACCTACGCCCCCACCGGCGCGCTGGTCGCCGCGCTGACCACCTCGCTGCCCGAGACGCCGGGCGGCGAGCGCAACTGGGACTACCGCTACTCCTGGATGCGCGACTCCACGTTCACCCTGTGGGCGCTGCACGCGATCGGCCTGGACTGGGAGGCCGACGACTTCATGCAGTACGTGGCCGAGCTGCAGCGCAACGAGGACGGGACGCTGCAGATCATGTACGGCGTGGACGGCGAGCGCGACCTGACCGAGCGCACGCTCGACCACCTGACCGGCTACGAGGGGGCGCGGCCCGTGCGCATCGGCAACGGCGCCTTCGACCAGCGCCAGAACGACGTCTACGGAGCGGTCCTGGACTCGGTCTTCCAGCACACCAAGTCCAGCGGCTACATCCCGCAGAACCTGTGGTCGGTGGTGTGCGATCAGGCCGAGGGCGCGGCCCGGGTGTGGCGGGAGCCCGACCAGGGCATCTGGGAGGCGCGCGGGGCCCCGCGCCACTACACCTCGTCCAAGCTCATGTGCTGGGTGGCCATGGATCGCGCCGCACGCCTGGCCCGCCTGCGCGGAGACGACGACCGGGCCGGCGGCTGGGAGGAGACATCCCGCGAGATCCGCCAGGACATCCTCGAGCACGGGGTCAGCGAGCGCGGGGTCTTTCGCCAGCACTACGAGACTGACGCGCTCGACGCGTCCACCCTGCTCGTGGTGCTGAACCGGTTCCTGCCCCCGGACGATCCGCGCGTGCGCGCGACGGTGCTGGCCATCGCCGGCGAGCTGACCGAGCACGGACTGGTCCTGCGCTACCGCACGGAGGAAACCGACGATGGGCTGCACGGGAAGGAGGGCACGTTCCTGATCTGCTCGTTCTGGCTGGTCTCCGCGCTGTCGGAGATCGGCGAGCGGGACCGCGCCGCCGCGCTGTGCGAGCGCCTGCTGGCGGTGGGCTCGCCGCTGCTGCTCTACGCCGAGGAGCTGGACGCCGAGAGCGGCCGCCATCTGGGCAACTTCCCCCAGGCCTTCACGCACCTCGCGCTCATCAACGCCGTGCTGCACGTGATCGCCGACGAGCAGCGCGACCAGTGACTAGTGACTAGGCTGGCACCCGGGAGCCCACCACGGAGGAGACGAAGACTTGGCGTACTTCCGCAACGAGCAAGAGGTCTACGACACGATCGGGAAGCTGTTCCAGGACCTGCGCGAGGACGAGGAGCTGTTCGGCAAGTTCCAGAAGGCCAACACGATCGTCCAGTACCAGTTCCGCAGCCCTGAGTCCCAGATCACGGTGGACATGCGCGAGGACAAGGACGGCGCGGTCGACCTGGGCCCGTCCGAGCTGGAGCCCGAGGTCGTGATGTCGATGGAGGCCGACACCGCCCACCGCTTCTGGCTGGGCAAGGTCAACGTCACCGTCGCCCTCGCGCGCGGCCAGATGAAGGCCAAGGGGCCCGTGGCCAAGATCCTCAAGCTCGTGCCGCTGGTCAAGCCGGTGTTCCCTCGCTACCGGGCGCAGCTCGAGGGGCAGGGCCGGGCCGACCTGGTCGAAGTCGCTTGAGGTTCAAGGACTTCTGGCAGTTCGTCGCCCCGACCCGCGTGGTGGCGGGACGGGGCCTGCTGGAGGGCGCCGGGTTCGAGTTCGCCAAGGAGGGCGCCGCGCGGGTGCTGATCGTGACCGACGAGGTCGTGCGCGGGACCGGTCTCGTGGACCGCGTGGCCGGCGGCGTGCGCGACGGGGGCCTGGAGGTGGCCGGCATCTACGACGCCGTCCCGCCCGACTCCGACTCCGCCGTGGTCAAGGCGTGTGCGGAAGCGGGGCGCGCGGAGGGGGCGGACTCCTTCCTGGCCGTGGGCGGCGGCTCGGTGATGGACACGGCCAAGGCGGCCAACGTCGTCTTCACCCACGGCGGCGAGCCGCGCGAGTGGGAGGGCTACTTCGGCCTGCCGCGCGACGGCGACGGCCTGGGACGCCCGCAGGACCTGGCGCCGCTCGCGGCCATCCCCACCACCGCCGGAACCGGCTCCGAGATGTCGTTCGCCGCGGTGATCAAGGACCGCGAGCAGCACGTCAAGTTCCAGGTCGCCGACTTCCCGATGTATCCGCGGCTGGCCATCCTGGATCCCGAGGCCACGCGGACCCTCCCGGCCCCCATCGCGGCGGCCACGGGGATGGACGCGATGACCCATGCAATCGAGGGCTACGTGTCCTCGGAGTGGAACCCGCACGCCGGCGCCTACGCGCTGATGGCGCTGCGGCTGATCCGCGACAACCTGGAGCGCGCGGTGGCCGACACCGGCGACGAGGACGCGCGCGGCAACATGCTGGCGGCCGCCAACCTGGCGATCCAGCCGACGTCTTCGGGCGCGATCGGGATCGCCCACTCGCTGTCGCACCCGTGCGGCGCCCACTACGACGTGCCCCACGGCGTGGCCAACGCGATCAACCTGCCGGTGACGATCGAGTGGAACGC
>JAWVFR010000007.1:0-11825 GCA_033855845.1 Solirubrobacteraceae bacterium | reverse complement strand
AGATGCGCGTCCGGGGACTCGAACCCCGTCCGCCGGATTAAAAGTCCGGAGCTCTACCAGTTGAGCTAGACGCGCTTGAAGTCGGGCATGGTGGCAGATTCCCTGTCACGAATCGTCCGGGTCGCGGGTTCTTGTGGCAATGGAACCGGGGGGGACGGCCACCGAGCGCAACGATCCGGCGGACCTGCGGGACGCGGTCTTGGCCGCCAGCCTCGCCGACGCCGGACGCCACGAGGCCGACCTGCTCCTGGAGCGCCGGGCGAAGGTGGATCGGCTCCGCGCGGACGGCGTCGAGCCCTTCCAGCGCGTCTTCCCCGACCGCGACTGCATCGCCGACGTGCTCGCCGCCCACGAGGGTCTCGCCGAGGCTGGCGACCACTCCGACTTCGCCTACCGCGTGGCCGGCCGTGTCGCGGCCCTCCGCGGCCACGGCAAGACCATCTTCATCGACATCGTCGACCGCTCCGGCCGCATGCAGCTCTACGCCCGGGGCGACGCGCTGGACGACGCGGCCTACGAGCGCGTCCTGGACCTCGACCACGGCGACGTCATCGGCGTGGCGGGCTGCATCTACGTGACCAAGCGCGGCGACCTGGCGCTGAAGGTCCGCGAGATGACGCTGCTGGCCAAGGCGCTGCGTCCGCCGCCGGAGAAGTTCCACGGGCTGGCCGACGTGGAAACCCGTTCGCGCCGGCGCGAGCTGGACCTGGTGGCCAACGAGGAGTCGCGCGAGCTGTTCGTAACCCGGGCCAAGATCATCTCCGCCGTGCGGCGCTTCTTCGACGGCGAGGGCTTCGTGGAGGTGGAGACGCCGGTCCTGCAGCCGCTGTACGGCGGCGCGCTGGCCCGCCCCTTCATCACGCAGCACAACGCGCTGGACCGCTCGCTGTACCTGCGGATCTCGATGGAGCTCTACCTCAAGCGCTGCCTCGTGGGCGGGCTGGAGAACGTGTACGACCTCTCCAAGTGCTTCCGCAACGAGGGCCTGTCGCACCACCACAACCCCGAGTTCACCATCGTCGAGTGGTTCCAGGCCTACACCGATTACCTCGGCGTGATCGCCTTCATCGAGCAGATGGTGGCGAGCGTCGCACAGGAGGTGCTGGGCACCACCGTGATCGAGCGCGACGGCCACGAGATCGACCTGGGGCCGCCGTGGCGGCGCGTGGGGATGTGCGATGCGATCCGCGACGTGACGGGCGTCGACGTCCTGAGCGCCGGCGCCGACGAGCTGGCGGACGCCATCGGCGACGGCGCGCCCCGCGACTCCAGCTGGGACCGGCTGGTGGCCAAGCTCTTCGGCAAGCACGTGGAGCCGACCCTGATCCAGCCCACCTTCGTCCTGGACTACCCGGCCGAGCTGTGGGCCGTGGGCCGCCCGGTCGCGGGCGAGCCGCGCCTGGTGGAGTCCTTCGACGCGATCGTCGGCGGGATGGAGATCGGCAGCGGGTCGACCGACCTCAACGACCCCGACGAGCAGCGCGCACGCTTCCTGGAGCAGCGCAGCGAGCGCTCGGGCGACCGCGACGACGGACACCCCTACGACGCGGACTTCGTGCGCGCGCTGGAGCACGGGATGCTGCCCGCGGCCGGCGCGGGCCTGGGCATCGACCGCTTGGTGATGCTGCTGACGGGCCGGGAGTCGCTGCGCGACGTCATCCTCTTCCCCGCCATGCGTAGTCTGCCCCAGGGCGGGCCGGCCGCCTACGGCGACACCGTCAGCGCGTAAGGCGCAGGCCGTAGAGCACCGCGGCCACCGCCGCGGCCAGGTTCAGACTCGAAACGCCGTCGCGCATCGGCAGCGCGACCGTGGCGACCGCCGCCGCCCGCGCCTCGTCGCTGAGGCCATGGCGCTCGGAGCCGAAGGCCAGCACGGCGCCCGCGGGCACGAGCTCGGCGCGCAGCGGCTCGCCCGCGGGATCCAGCGCGACCAGCGGGCGCGGGAGGCCGGTGGCCGACCCCAGCCGCCCCACCGGCAGCGCGAACTGCAGCCCGGCCGCTCCGCGGATCGCGGCGGGGTGCCAGGGATCCGACGTCCCGGTGACGACGAGCGCCTCGGCCTGGGCCGCGGCGGCGACGCGGATCGCGGCGCCCACGTTGCCCAGGTGACGGGGGGAGTCGAGCAGGACGACGGGGCCCGGCCCGGGGGCGGCCAGCAGCGCCGGCACGTCCACGCGCGGGCGCCGCGCGAGCGCGACCACCCCGCCGGGCACGTGGAGGTCCGTGAGCGCCTCCAGGTCCCGCGCGTCGATCCTCCGCGCGCGCGCCGCCAGTCGCTCCCCCACGTCGGGCGCCAGCTGCGCGGCCAGGCGCGCGACCTCGGCGGGATTCACCGCCACCACCTCCAGCAGCTCGGCGCCGAACCGCAGCGCGTGCTTGACCGCGTGAAAGCCCTCGAGCACGGCGAGCTCGTCGTCGCCGCGGGCGGCGCGCAGCCGGGCGAGGGGATCGCCGGCGCTCATGCGCGGGTGAGGGCTAAAGGAAGTGGACTCATGGTCATCGGTGAAAGACGGTCTGCGCCGTGGCACATCGCTCGGATTCCTACAGCACCCTGGGCCGGGCGATCCGCGAACACCGTGGCCGGCTGGGACTCTCCCAGGCCCAACTGGCCACGCGCAGCGGACTGGACCGCGCCTACTTCAGCTCCATCGAGCGCGGCGAGCGGCGGCCCAGCTACGGCCGAGTCCTCGACATCGCGCAGGCCCTGGGCCTGACCGGCGCCGAGCTGGTGGAGCACGCGGAGCGCGGCGGAGACGGCTAGAGCGACACCGCGCCACAGCCGTGCAGCGCGACCCGCCGCATGGCCAGCACGGGGAGCGGCCGGCGTCGCATGACCATGGACGCGCGGTCGCAGCGACGCGTCGTGCCGCGCAGCGCGTGCAGCCGCGCCTCCAGTGCCCGCATCGCGCGGTGCTCGAGCATCCGGATCGCCACCGCCGTGCGATCCAGCGCGTCGGCGATCTCGTCGGTGTTGAACTCGAACACGTAGCGCAGCAGGATCACCTGGCGCTGGCTCACGGGCAGCCGCTCGATCTGCACCTCGAGGTCTTTGTCGGACAGCCAGTCCAGACCGGAGAGTTTCAGCGGCGTCGGGCATTCCAGGCGACGGTCGAGCTCAGCCGGCTCCTGCGGGCGCATCCGGCCGTTGCGCGAAGCCGTGCGCAGCACCATGTTGCGGGCGATGCGGAACAGCCACGACCGGAACGAGGCGTCGTCTCGCACCTGGTAGCGCGGCAGCGCCTGGATGACGTTTCCGAACACCTGCTGCGCGACGTCCTCGGCCTCGTAGTCGTCGTGCAGGGCGACCCGGGCGTAGGCGTAGACGCGGTCGAAGTAGCGGATGTAGAGCTCATCGAAAGCGGCGACCTCGCCCCCCTGGAAGCGGACGACCAGCCGGTCGGAGTCGATGTCCTCCGCGTCGCGGCGCCCGGGTGTCGCCCGGGGCGCGAACCGTAACCGCGAGGCGTGCGGGTGCAGCAGGCGCGGCAGGTCCGCGGGCGGCTCGGCCACCGGGTCGGCGCGGCGCTCGCGGATCCGTCGCCGTCCGCCCTGGCTCGAGGCCCGGCGCTCGCCGCGCCGTCGCTCGCTGACCACGACCACCGTGGGATCGCCGCGCCAGTGATCGCGCAGCAGCTCGTGCAACTCGGGCGCCAGGTCTTCCGACACCACGCAGTACACGGCTCCCCGTCCCACTAAGGCAACCCTCCCAAGTTCTCCTCCGCCAGTCCCACCCGTCAAGCGAAGTGCGCACCGTACCACGAAATGTCAAATTGGATACGGCCTAACTTGATCGCTCAGGATCAACGCACCATTCCTTTCTGTCCTGAACGGTGCGGTTCCTTCTCGACGTGCGTCGCGGGCTGTGTTAGCGTTGCCCGCTCGGTCCCGTGGGAGGGGCCGGCCCGGCAGGGGACGAGGGAGGCCTTGGATGGTTTATTGCGTCGTGTCGCGCGAGGCGACGGGCAGGGTCCGGCGGTCAGTCGAGCGAGGAATGCGCGACAGGCCGGACATCGCGGTGCTCCGGGAGCGCCGCAGCGATGAGCGCCGTCAGCAGCCCGAGCGCCGGGAGGCGTCGGAGCCCAGGGCGGCCTGGGCGGACCGCCGGCGGATCCGCTACGTGAGCGGTCGCCGCGTGGCCGAGCGCCGCGCGACCCTTGTTCCGGTCGCCCCACCGGCCGAGCTGCCGCGTGGAGTGCGCGCGCACAGCGCGGCCGCCTCGTTCGTCGAGGCGCTCGACGTTCCCGCCGACTTCCGCGAGGACATCGAGACCATCCGGGCGATCGTCCGTTTCCAGGCCGGGGAGCGGGACTTTGCCGAGCTCTACGGCCGCTGGTTCGACACGGTCTATACCTATCTCCGAGTGACGCTCGACCGGGCGTCGGACGTCGAAACCCAGGTCGCCTCCGTCCTCTCGGAGGCGCTGCGCCAGCTGCCGCGCGTGGCGCCCGGCCCGGCGCAGCTGCGCTCGTGGCTGTTCGGGATCGTCTACGACGGGGCGCGCGCCGTTCCGATGGGCGACACCATGCGCCAGAGCGACGGCAACGGGCTTACGGCCGAGCGTGCGGGCGACGGCGACCGCCAGGACGCGCTGGACTGGCTCAGCGACGACGAGCTCCTGCTCCTCGTCGAGCGCCGGCCCCTGCCCGAGCGCCACGTGCTGGTGCTGCGCTACTTCGCCGGGCTCGGGTGGGCCGACATCGGGGAGGTCATGGCGGTCGACGCCGACGCCGCGCTCTCGCTGCACGAGATGGCGGTCGACTCGCTGGACTCGACGCTGGCGGCGGCCACGCGCAGCCCGCGCGTGGAGAACCGACACCAGATGGGCCGCTTGATCCAGCAGACGCCCGTACTGCACCGGCGTCGCCGTGCGCTCCTGGCCGTCTGACCGGGGCGCCCGGCCCCTCGTCGCGGGGCTGTCGGCGGTGGCGCTGGTCGGCCTCCTTGGCGGCTGCGGCAACGAGAAGGCGGACTTCCGGGTGCAGAAGCTCAACCCGCTGGTCAAGCGCGTGGGCGAAGAGCGAGCCACGCTCGCGGCCGTCCTGCGGGCGTCCCGTCCGGGGCGGGCCCGCGACGCGCAGGCGCTGCGCGGGCAGCTGACCCGGCTGGGGGGCGCCATGCAGCGCATCGCGGCGCTGAAACCGCCCGACGGCGTGGACGGTCCGTTCCGGACCTACACTAAGGCGAACGCCGCCGTGCTGAACAGCCTCCGCAGCTTCGTGGAGGCGTTCGCCGCCGGGCGTTCCGCGTTGCAGCAGGTTGCGGCCCGCCGGACCGGGGTCTCCCTGGCGCGGGCCAACCAGGCCCAGACCAAGCTCCAGCACGCCCTGACATGACCCGCGACGACCGCTTCAAGCGCGGCACCCTGAGCGAACTGGTCCAGCGCCTGCGACGGATGCGCTGGCCCGAGGCCTCGCCCGAGGCCCGCCAGCGCTGCTGGGAGATGGTGAGCCGCCAGATGGAGGAGGGCGGCCCGGAGCCCGGCGCGCACGCGAAGAAGGCCGAGGGCCTGGACTCCGAGGCTCCCGAGTTGCAGGAGCGGCGTCTGCGCCGTCACGAGTTCGCGGGTGCGGTCCGCGCGGCGGGCGAGAACCGCCACCACGGCGCGCTGGGCGCACGCGTGGCCGTGGCCCGGCAGGCCTCGCGGCCGCTGGCCTTTCGGTAGAGCTCTCAGCGGTGGCAATAGCGCCGGCGGGGGCTGGCCGAGCCCGACCGCGGAGCCGCCGGGCGCGGCTTGACGCAGCGCCGGGTGTTGTAGCGCGTGGCGAAGTCCGTGGTGAAGACCGTGGAGGGGAAGTCGGCGAAGAAGGCGCGGTCCCTGGGCGTGCCCATCGCCGAGATCCCCACGTCGCGGAAGGCCCCATAGATGATGTTGGCCCGGTGGTCCGGGGAGCTCATCCAGGACTCCATCATCGCCGCGGCGGTGCCGTGGTAGCTGGGGCCGGCGCCGATGTTCTCCGCGTAAATGCCGTCGCGCGCGCCGTTGAAGTAACCGTAACCGCGGACTCGGGCCAGCAGCGTGGGATGGCCGGGCCACTCGTGGGCGAGAAAGTGCTTGGTCACCATGCTGGCGGTGTGAAAGCGCGCGCTGAGGTCGAGCTTCGGCGCGCGTGCGAGGGTGTGAACGTGAGCCGCGGCGCGCTGCTGGTTGAGCAGGCACAGAACGGCGCTCTCGATGCGGACCAGGTTGTCGGGCGCCGGCACGAGACCTTCGTCGGGACACGCCACTCCGGCATGCGCCGGAGCCGCCGCGACCGCAATCGCGACCAGAACCCCGCCCAGGGCTGCCAGGTGGCGCCTCACCGGAAACCAGGATACCGGGTGGACGGTGTGACAGAGCCACCCAAAATGGGAGGTGCAACGTCACAGTTAGGCCTCACGCCGCGTTGATTGGGGCGGGAGGAAGCCTGCCCGGACGGGGCTGGGCATACGGCTCCGCTCAAAAACCAAAGTGGGGACGATCGCCCGTCACAGCTGCGACGCCGTGCCGGCCGCTCCGGCCGCGCTCGAGTTGCATGCCCGGTTGCGCACGGACCTCCCGGCCTTCCTGAGGTCGGTGGCCGGCACGTCCGAGTTGGCGATGGGACGGCTGGCCTGCATCCGGTGCGGGCGCCCGCTGGCCCTCGACTCGATCGGCGCGGTGGGCGCGCTCGCGCCGCCGCGTCCGGGGCTGCGCCGGCGCGTGCGCTTTGCGTGTCGCAGCGAGGTGTGTGTCTGGCACCTCACTGCCGGTACGAACCGCTCGCCGCGGCCGTCGACGTGCCTCCCGCGGTCCACGCGGCGCCGGCGTCGTCCGGCGCTCGCGGGCTCGCTGGTCGCACTGCCCGGGCTGGACGTGGACAGGCTGGTCGACGCCCTCGGGGGCCCGGGGCTGATCGCGCTGCTGGTCGCGGCGTCGGTCGCCGCGCGCCTGCTCCTACAGCCGGTCCGTGACACGCTGGGAGCGGTACTGGCGGAGGGCGCCCGGCACCGGGCGCAGCGGGAGGCTCGCGAGGGCGAGGAGGAGCGCCTGGCCGGCGAGGTGGAATCGGCGGTCAAGACGGCCTTCGCCGACGCCCCGACGTATCTACTCGAGCCCACCGGCGGGGTCGAGGTCCTGCTGGACGAGGGCGACCGGCGGGCGTGGTGGGAGGGCTCCAGCCTGGTGGTCGTGGTCGAGCCCGCCGAGGACCCGGACGAGACGATCGGCAACCTGCTCGTCGGGTATCTGCAGCGGACGCTGCTGGTCGACGCTCGCCCCCACATGCCCGAGTCGGTCATGTGCGCCGCGGACCTCCGGCTCGCGCGCGGGATGATGGCGGCCCGCCCGGGCGTGCGCGACGGGGGCCACGCGCTCCACGCGCGCGTGGAGGCGGCCTGCGCCGGCGACGCCGAGCTGCACCGGCGCTGGCGCCAGGTCGATGCGCTCGACGTCCACGGGTGGCTGGTGCGGATCCTGCTCCCGGAGTACAAGCGCGTAGGCGACGCGCTCGGCGCCGGCGCCGTGCGGGCGGCGAGCAGCGTCGCGGCGGAGCGCTTCCTGAACTGGCTGCACGAGCTGGCCCGCCGCCGTCCCGGCGACCGGTCGGTGCCGCTCAACCACGTGGACGGCGCGGACTTCCGCGTGGGAATCGTGTTCGTCGGCGACGCGCGCTACATCGCCCGCCGCGGCCTGCGGCCGCACCTGGAGCGTGCGGTATGGAAGATGTACGACGACAAGGTGGACGCCCTGTACTTAATCGCGCGCGGCGCCGCCGTGGAACTCGCGCGCGACGGTGTGTTCGCGGACCTTGCGCTCTGCGACCGCGTGGTCGACGCCGAGCCGTACGAGTTCAGACTGCGCTCCGACTTCTCCAAGCGGACCAACCTTCGTCGCTCGCGGGCCTTTGTCGGGAGGATCGAGCTGCGCCCGTGGGAGGCCCACGAGCGCCCGCTGTCGAGTGAGGAGGAGGGCAGCACGCTGCAGTACCTGAGCATGCGCCGGCAACGGGTCGCGGACTGGACTGCGCCGCGGCGACGTCGTGACCATTCCTGAGCACTTTTGAGGCTTTCAGGACGTGGACCCTTAGGCATCGACCCGCCAGCGTGGCGGCGTGGCGGCGCCAGCGTCCTCGGCCCACGTCGCGCTCGGGCGGGCCGTGCGCGAGCTGCGCACGCAGCGGCGGATCTCGCAGGAGGAACTCGCGCTGCTCAGCGACCTGCAGCGCAAGACGATCCATCAGCTCGAGGCCGCCAAGGTCGATCCGCGGTACGGGAGCCTGCGGCGGGTCGCCGAGGCGTTGGGCCTGCGGATCGTCGACGTGGTGATGCTGGCGGACGAATTAGAGCTACGTGCCGCGGGGCAGGGCGGTCCGGGCCGGGCTAAGGGCCATCCAGCTCTTCGCTGCGCTGCAGGAGCCGCGAGAGCGCGACGCCCATCCGGTCCGTGAGCGCCCGCAGCCGCTCCAGGCTGGGGTTCGCCTCTCCGCGTTCGAGCCGGGCCAGCCAGGCCGGGTGGACGTCCCAGCGCCGCGCTGCCGCCTTCCGCGAGAGCCCGAGCCGATCTCGATGCTCGCGCACTGCGGGCCCGAGCGCCCGGGACGGCTTGTGAGAGGCCGGCATCACGCCTATGAACGCGGGTGGGAGGGGTTACGTGATGGCACACATGAGTAGCATCGTCCGTGGACCTGTCGCCCGGGATGGTCCATGGTCGAGTCGTGCCAAGCCAATCCGTCTCGCTATCCGCCTTCGGTCGCGCGATCCGCGAGCTTCGTCAGGCGCAGGGCATCTCGCAGGAGGAACTCGGGTACCGCAGTGGGTTGGACCGCACCTATGTGGGCGGCATCGAGCGCGGCGAACGCAACCCAACCCTCTGGAGCATGTTGCGGCTCGCGGGCGGGTTGGAAGTCCCGGTGAGCCTGGCCGTGGAGCGGTTCGAGAGGCTGCTGGAGGAAGCCGAGGAGGACGCCTAGCAGCTAGCGCGCCAGCAGCGTCGGGCGCAGCACGAAGCGATCGCGGCGGGCCGCCAGCGTGGGGCGGCGCGCCTGGCGCATCGGGACGCGCAGGCTCGGAGTGCTCGAGCCCTTGCCCAGCGCCTTGAGCCGGGCCCGCAGCGAGTCCAGCGCGCGCTGGTGCAGCTGGCGCACGGCGTCGGGCGAGCGGTACAGGATCTCCGCGATCTCCTGGAAGCTCAGGTCGAGCATGTAGCGCAGCAGCAGGACCTGGCGCTGGGCGAGCGGCAGGCGCTCGACCAGGACGACCATGTCGGTGTCGGTCATCCACTCCAGGACCTCGGCCGGGGCGCCGTCGTTGGGCGACTCCCGGCGCTGGTCCAGCGCGGCGGGCTCCTCGAGGCGCATGCGCCCGGAGCGCCGGGCGTGGCTGATGGCGTGGTTGCGCACGATCCGGAACATCCAGCCGCGCACCGGTGTGGCGCGCAGCTCGTAGCGGCCCAACGCCTCCATCATCTGGATGAAGACCTGCTGGGTGGCGTCCTCGGCCTCGTGGCTGTCGTTGAGGGCCACGCGCAGGTAGCTGTAGACACGGTCGAAGTAGCGCTTGTAGAGCTCGGCGAACACGGCGCGGTCGCCGGCCTGCCAGCGGGTGACCATGCGGGCGGTGTCCAGGTCCTCGCGCAGCTCGTCGCCCAGGTCCAGCCGCTCCACGAACACGAGCCGGTCGGAGTAGGACTGGGCCCGGCGCGGAAGCTCGGGCGGCCCGGCGACCGGTATCAGCGTGGCGCGGCGCTCGCCGCAGCGGCGGCCGCCGGAGTTGCGCACGCGGCGACGCTCGGCGTCGGTGGGGTCGCCGGTGTCGGCGGGCCAGGCCAGCGCGCGGCGCTCGGCCTCGAGCCGGCGCTCGATCCGGCGGCGCTCAAGCACGACATGGACGCCCGTCTCCGCGCCGTGCCGGCGCATCGTCGGCTCCAGGCGCGCGAGATCGGCCGGAAGCAGGCAGTGCACCGGCTCGGCCGTCGCCGGATCACCGGCAGGGGGCGCCGCTTCGCGGGACACGGCTATGTCGACAGCAGGGGACGAGCGTGGGCCAGGCCCGCGCCGTGACCCGATCGCCGCGACCAGCCCTGGGCAACGGCCAGGCGGCTCGGGATCAGGCGGCGAGAGAAGTCATAGCGTTCGCCCGCGTCGCGGGCCGCGGCCGCGCGAGGAACGGGGTTCTGCATCTCCACGGTCGCCACGCGGCCGTTGATCCGCTCCCAGCAGCGCGACCGGACGTCGTCAGGCACGTCCGCCCACTGCAGTCCCCGGAGGCGGCTGACCAGCGGATCGCTGTTGAGGTCCATCCAATCGGCGTCGAGTCCGTGTACCACACCCATGGCACGCCTCCTTTCGGTTCCGGTTCTGCGAGTACAACAGCCGGGTGGCGCGTTTTGTGACGGCGAAAGTTCGTGCCCGAGTCGGGCGTTCTCTACAGTGGTTGGGCAAGGCGGCGCGTAGGGGACGTGCCGGGCGGGTACCCAACCCAACGGTGCCGTTCGGGCCGGGGTTCGGCGCTGCCCTACTCGTATCCCCGGTCGCCCGCACACACGGGAACCGACATGAGCCACGAAGCTGACGACAGCAGCCAGACCGAGAACGTCGAGGAGACGGAGACCCGTCCCCTCGAGGAGCGTCTGCGCCGGCTCGACTGGCCCAAGCCGCCGCCGGGGCTGCGCGAGCGCAGCCTGGAGGAGTTCCGGAGCAAGTACCTGACGGCCCAGGACGGGGCCGTTAACGGCAGCGGCGCCGCGGCGTCCAACGGGCACGCCGAGAGCACGGACGACCTGGCCGCATCGGATCCCCGCGAGAAGCGCGCGAGCTGACCCCCCCACGGGGCGGTGCAGCAGCGCTGAGCGCCCGCTCCTATACTCCGCTTCAGGGAGGGACAGGTGCCTCGCACTCGCACCATCATCTACTGCATCATCCCGGCAGATCTCGCCGACGACCTACACGAAGGGCTGCGCGACTTCTATCGCGAGGACCCGGGCATCCAGGTTGTGGTCGAGCAGCGCGAGACCGAGCGGCGCCGGCGCTCCGACCGCCGCCAGGCCGCAGGCGTCACGGCGGCCGAGGCCGAGCGCCGACAGCTGCGGGCCAAGAGCGGGCGGCGCGTGGAGGAGCGCCGGGCGGCGCTGAAGCCGGCCGACGCGCCCAAGCTGCCCACGCTGGCCGAGCCGCATCGCGAGCGCGTGCGCTTCGTCGAGCGCGATGAGCCCAGCACGCTGGTCCGCGAGGACGCGGACACCGCGCGCATGGTCGTGCGAATCCAGGCGGGCGACAAGGAGCTGATGGGCCCGCTGTACCTGCGCTACTTCGACCGCGTGTACGCGTATCTGCGGATCACGCTCCAGGATGCCCACGAGGCCGAGGACGCGGCCCAGGCCGTGTTCATGCGCGTGCTGGAGGCCCTGCCGGGCTACGAGCGCCGCGAGGTGCCGTTCCGGGCCTGGCTTTTCAGGATCGTGCGCAACGACGCGATCAACCGGCTGCGCCAGCGCCAGCGCCTGACCCTCGAGGACCCCAGCGATCTGGCGGAGCGCAGCGAGCGGGCCACACCCGCCGCCGGGCCCGACGAGCTGGACTGGATCGGCGACGCCAAGCTCCTGGCGCTGGTCGAGCGCCTGCCGCTGTCGCAGCGCCAGGTGGTCGTCCTGCGCTACATGATGGAGTTCAACACGGTGGAGATCGGCGAGTTGATCGACCGGTCCCCCGAGGCCGTGCGCCAGCTGCACCACCGCGCGATGCGCTTCCTGCGCCAGCGGGTCACCCGCGAGGAGGAGGAAGAGAGCGGCTACAGCCGCTCGCAGCGCAAGGCCGTCACCCGCCTTCCGCGCTACTCGCCGGTGCTGAGCGCGCGCAAGCGCGCAGTCGTCG
>JAWVFR010000006.1:0-2771 GCA_033855845.1 Solirubrobacteraceae bacterium | reverse complement strand
TCCGGTCGGCAGCGGCGACGCCGCGCTCGGCGGCTTCCTGACCGCACTCGACATCGGCGGGAGCTGGGAGGTGGCGCTGTCGATGGCCTCAGGCGCCGCCGCGGCGAACGCCGAGCAGCCCGGCGCGGGGCGGCTGGACGGCGCCCGCGCGCACGAGCTGGCGCTCGCCGCGCGCCCCTCTTGAAGCCTCGCCCGAGGGTGCTAGATTTAACTGCCCAAGCGCCGCGGGGTGGAGCAGTCAGGTAGCTCGTCGGGCTCATAACCCGAAGGTCGCAGGTTCGAATCCTGCCCCCGCTATACGAAGAAGCCCTGCATACGCGGGGCTTTTTTCGTTGCCGGGGCCGCCGCGGCGGCCCCTGTCGGCGGGTGCAGGACCAGGGTGCAGGACCGACTTGCGCGTCAGCCCGAGCCGGGCCGGCTCTCGGCCGCGACGATCGCGGCCTCCACGCGGCTGCGGATGAAGCGGACGTGGCGACCGAGCTTGACGCGAGGCAAGGTCCCGTTGCGACCCCACTCGCGCACCGTGCAAACCGGGACGTCGAGCAGCTCCGCGACCTGCCCATGCCGCCTCGAGCTACGAGGCATCGTCAGCCTGACGGACGGACGGGACTAGGCTTCAGCGGTCATGTCACTAACTGCCCTGACGTCCGCGGAGATCTCGCTGCCGGCCCAGGCCGATGGCGCGCGCGTCAGCGACCGGATCGCCGTTCTGGCCGACACCGTCGACGTCGTTGGGTTGACCGACAACCACGCCGGCCAGCCGCGGATGTCGCCGCTGGCTGCGGTGGCGCTCGCGCGGGAGCAGCGCGTGGGGACAATCGTCCACGTTTCCTGCCGCGATCGCAACCGGCTTGCCCTGCAGTCCCAGGTCGTGGGCGCGGCGGCGCTCGGCGCCGAGGCGGTCCTCTGCATGCAGGGCGATCCGGTGCGCGGCATCGAACACGTGGCCGACATGACCGCCACACAGCTCATTGCGAGCGCGTCCGCATGGAGCGCCCCGCACCCGCTGGCTGTCGGGGCGGTCGTCAATCCCTTCGCCGAGGACGTCGACCGGGAGTTGCGGCTCCTGCGGCGCAAGATCGCCTCTGGAGCGACCTTCCTTCAGTCGCAGATGATCTTCGACCTCGAGCGCCTCGAAGCGTTCCTCGCGGCCGCCGAGGATGCCCTCGCCGACGTACGGTTCTACGCAAGCGTCGCGCTGCTACGCAGCGCGCACATGGCAGAGCGCGCCTGCGCGCTACCCGGGGTGGCGATTCCTCAGCGAGCCCTGGCGGAGATCAGTCGGGGCGGCGGCATTGACCTAGCGCGCGAGCTAGCGGCCAGCCTGGCAAGCATCTCGCGCGTAGACGCGCTTCACGTATTTCCCCTGGGAGCCGAGGCGGCGACACGCGAGGTCGCCGCCGAGTTCCGTGTCGCACGGGGGGTCAGCGCCCACCGCCCGGCAGGGTCCGGTCCCTAGTCCACCTACGCGCCCGTAATTCGGGACCTTCAGACGGGTCCAACGACAGCATCGCGGGCACCGAAAGCGAAACGGCGGCGTCACGCGCGGCGACGTATCGCCGCCGCAACGCCGAGGGATCCAAGCGATCGCCAACCGTGCTGCAGAAGAAACGGACCGCGACGCGGGTCAGCGGTAGCGCTGTCGGCTGCGGCGGCTACGACTGACCAGTCGGCGCACGGCGAGTGCCACCACTTTTCGGCGGCAAGCGATGAGTTTCCAAAGTGGGCCCAGTCCCTGTGTATATGAGCCTGACCGCGAGACGAGGAGATCGTCCGATGCGCAAAGTAGCGGGCTCTCTGTTCCTGTCCCTCGCCGCTGCCGCCGAGCAGCCGGACGAGTCGTGACCGACATGGATGACGCCACGGAGGCGAACCTGAGGGGCGTCTCACGATGAGCATCGTCATCACCGCCTTTGAACGGTCGCCCGATGGCGGCAGGGGCCTGGCGCGCGATACGCGCGTTCGCTGGGCGCTAGAAGAGGTCGGCCAGCCCTACGAGGTTCGCCTGGTCTCGTTCCGCGCCAAGAAGGAACCCGCGCATCTGCGCCTTCATCCTTTCGGCCTGATTCCGACCTATGAGGACGGCGATCTTGCCTTGTTCGAGACAGGCGCGATCGTCTTCCACATCGCCCGGCACCATGCGGGACTGTTCCCGGACGATGCCAATGCGCGGGCGCGGGCGATCACCTGGATGTTCGCCGCGCTCAACACCGTGGAGCCGCCGATCCTCGAACTCGTGACCGCCAGGCTCGCGGAGGGCGACAAGCCCTGGGCCGAAGAGCGCCTGCCTCTGGTCAAAGACCGCATTCGCGATCGACTGGTCCAACTTTCTGCCCGCTCGGGCGATGCCGACTGGCTCGATGGGGCCTTCAGCGCGGGCGACCTCATGATGGCGTCGGTGCTGCTCAGGCTTAGAGCTTCGGGCCTTCTGGACGAGTTTCCGAAACTGGCTGCCTATGTTGCCCGCGGCGAAGCGCGGCCCGCATACGAACGGGCTTTCGCCGCCCAATGGGCGATCAACGCCGGTCATTCGCAAGCTGGGTGACGAAGTTCTGTCCGACATCTCACCGCCCGACCGGGACTTCTCCTGTGCGCGACGGCCGTCAGTGCAGTCCCGCGCTCGCGGGGAGCATCGGTGCGGCTCGGGCGCCCACCATCTCGATGATCCATCGATGACGCACAGCGCACCGCCGAAGCGTCCTGGCCTCGCTCGGCCCGGTGGAGATTCGGTTGCTCCGGCCTCTCGACGGACCTCGAGGTCTGAGCTCTTA
>JAWVFR010000005.1:0-8487 GCA_033855845.1 Solirubrobacteraceae bacterium | reverse complement strand
GGACGGCGTGCTCGTCCACGAGGAGCACGCAATCCCCGGCGCCGACCGGTTCCTTGCCCGGCTGCGCGAGACCGGGACGCCGTTCCTCGTCCTGACCAACAACTCGATCTACACCCGCCGCGACCTGTCCGCGCGGCTCGCCGCCGGTGGCCTCGACGTGCCCGAGGACGCGATCTGGACGTCGGCCCTCGCGAGCGCGCGCTTCCTCGAGGAGCAGCGCCCCGGCGGGTCGGCGTACGTCATCGGGGAGGCCGGGCTCACCACAGCCCTGCACACCGCCGGCTACACGCTGACCGACCGCGATCCGGACTACGTGGTCCTCGGCGAGACGCGGACCTACAGCTTCGAGCGCATCACGCGGGCGATCCGCCTCGTCGCCGAGGGCGCGCGCTTCATCGCCACGAACCCCGACGCCACCGGCCCCTCGCCCGACGGCCCGCTGCCCGCCACCGGATCGGTCGCCGCGCTCATCACCCGTGCCACGGGCGTCGAGCCGTACTACGTCGGCAAGCCGAACCCGCTGATGATGCGCTCGGCGCTCAACGCGATCGACGCGCACTCCGAGTCCACGGCGATGATCGGCGACCGGATGGACACCGACATCGTGGCCGGGCTCGAGGCCGGCCTGCACTCGGTCCTGGTGCTCACCGGCGTGACGCCCTCTCGCGACGCCGCCGAGCGCTATCCGTACCGGCCATCGCGGATCGTGGAGTCGGTGGCGGACCTGGTGGACGAGGTCTAGCCAGGCGCCTTGTCGGCGCGCGGGGCATCAGAGAGGATGAACGCGTGCCGTCGCTTGGCGAGCGTGACCTGCGTGCCGTCCTCGACGTCGTCGGCGAGACGCACGACGCGCAGGACCGCGACGAGTTCCGAGCCGTCCTGCTCCCGGGCATCCGCCGCCTGGTCGATACGGACTACAGCTCCTACAACGAGGTGCTGGCCGACGGGCGCACGCTCGCCACGCTGGCCCAGCCGGAGGTCCCGCCCAGCGCGCTGGCCGCGTGGGAGCGCCATGCGGGCGACAACCCGCTGGTCCAGCATTTCGCGCGCACGCGCGACGGGCGGGCGTACCGGTTCTCGGACGTGGTCGTGCCCGGCCACTTCCGGCGCACGGCGATCTTCCAGGAGCTGTACCGGCCGCTGGGGATCGACCACCAGCTCGCCTTCGCGCTGCCCTCGGCGCCCGGCCTGACGATCGGCATCGCGCTGAGCCGCGGCGGGCGCAATTTCTCCGAGCGTGACCGCCAGGTGCTCAATCTCACCCGTCCGCATCTGATCCAGGCGTATCGAAACGCCGAGCTGCGCGAGCGGCTCGGCGGCATCGTCGAGGGCATGCGAACCGGGCTCGACGCCGAGGGAACCGCGCTGATCGTGCTCGACGGCGAGGGCGCGGTGACGTTCGCCTCCACCCGCGCGCGAGCGCTGGTCGACGACTTCGCCGAGCGTCCGCTCCAGGACGGCCTCCCGCCGCCGCCGCCGCTGGACGCGTGGACGGGGGGCAGCGCAGCGACCGCGAGCCTGCCCCTGCCCGGGCGCGACGACGCGCTGCTCGTCCGGCGCCTGCGGGCCGGACGCTCGACGCGCGCGATCGTCCTGGACCGGGCCGCGCGCGCCCTCTCCCAGGAGGGGCTGCACGGGCTCGGCCTGACTCCGCGCGAAGCCGCGGTGCTGCACGGGCTGGCCCGCGGCATCGCGCCGGCGGCGCTGGCCGCCGAGCTCGGCATCACCCCTCGCACGATCGCGAAGCACGTCCAGCGCGTCCACGCCAAGCTCGGGGTCCAGACGCGGGCGCAGGCCGTCGCCGCCGCCTGGGCCGCGGCCGGCGGCCCCTGAGCGGCGCGGTCGCCGGCGTGTACGCGGTTTGGCGTATACCCCCGTTTGCGCGCGGACCTCATCTCTGGGCATCGTTACTTCGTGATCCCGGCACGGATGCTCGGCACCCTGGCGGCCCGGGCGCGACCTGCGCCTGCGCTGGCGCTGGCGCTGGCCGCGGACTTCTCGATCCGCGTCGTCAAGACAAAGCCCAAGCCTCACCGCCGGTGACCGTACGCACGCTCGGCGCGCTCCTCGCCCTCACTCTCCTGGCGCCGACCGCGGCCGGCGCCCAGAGCCGGACGCTCGGCAGTCCGCTGACGGCGGAGCCGAACCTCAATCTCGGCTGCGAGACGCGGCTCGCGCTGGGCGACGACGGCGGCACCGGGAACTACTACGCCTCGCCCTCCAACCAACCGGACTGCACGTGGCGCCAGCAGGGCGTGTTCGGCGTCACCGACTACAACCAGGACGGACGCACCAGCTCCGTGCCGGGGACGGGACGGATCACGAACATCGCGGTGCGCTCCGGGCCCAATCCGGGGCTGATCCGGTTCGTGATCCTGCGCGAGCTCCTGTGCCCTTCGACGACGTGTGCGGTGGGAGGCCCCGGCGCGGTGGGGGGCAGCACGGGCGGCAGCTACTGCTGCTACTTCGTCGAGGAGGGCCCGGTCGTCCGCCCCACCCCGAACGCGATCACGAATTTCCCCACCAACTTCCTCGTCCAGCGCAACGCGGACAGCAACAACGTCCTCGCCGCCGACCACGTCGCGATCAGCGGCGTCTCGGGCACCGGCAGCCTGCCGCTGAGCTCCAACGGCCGCAACAACGCCTTCTACTACACCCAGCGCGGATCTCCCAACGCGTCCTTCTGGTACCCGCGAATGGGTGGACTGCCGAACGACCCGGCGGCCGGCCGGCGGGAGGAGGGCGCGATCCCGGGGGTGGAGATCCTGATGCGCTGGACGTGGTGCCCCGCCGGCCAGACCTGCGCAGGCCCCGCCCCGGGCGGTCCGGCGCCCGGCCCCGGCGGCCCGGCGGTCCCGGGTCCCGGTCCGGCCGCCGCGGCGCCCACGGTCACCAGCTTCGGCGTGACGCCGACTCGCTTCGCGGTCGGCCCGGGAACGACCCCGACCGCCGCGGCCCGCGGGCGGGCGGCGCGCGGCGCGACGCTGCGCTTCGGGCTCTCCTCCCCGGGGTCGATCGCGATCGCCTTCGAGCGTGCGCTGGCCGGCCGGCGCTCCGGAACCTCCTGCCGCCCACCGAGCAGCGCCCTGCGCCGCGCGCGGGCCTGCGTGCGCTACCTGCGCGCCGGGGCGCTCCAGCGAAGCAACCTGCCGGCCGGAGCGAGCTCCCTGCGCTTCAGCGGCCGCCTCGGACGGCGCGCGCTGACGCCCGGCCGCTACCGCGCCACGATCGCCGCCGCCGACTCCGCCGGGCGCGCCGGCCGGCCCCGCACCGCCGCCTTCGAGATCCTGCGCGGCTGAGGCTAGGTGGGCGGCGCCGCTTTGGGCGCCGTGCCGAAGGTCTGCAGGACAACCACCGCGGCCAGCACCAGGGCCCCGCCCAGCAGCTGGGTCGCGGACAGCCGCTCGCCGAAGACCACGAAGGCGAGCCCCACCGTGACCAGCGGCTCCACGGTGGAGATGATGCTCGCGCGCGAGGGGCCGACACGCCGCAGCCCGGCGAAGAAGAGCACGATGGCCACCACGGTGGAGACGACGGCGATCGCGGCCAACCACAGCCAGCCGATCGGGTCGAAGGTGAAGTCCAGCGCACCGGACACCACCCCCGCCACGATCATCGAGCCCGCGGCGCCGGCGCAGACCAGGGCGGAGAGGCTGAGCGCGTCGGTCTCCGACAGCACCGCCTCCGAGGTGAGGATGTAGCCGGTGTAGGCGAGCGCCGCCCCGAAGGCCAGCGCGGCGCCGAGAGGGTCCAGCGCGCCGGTCCCGCTGGCGAGGACCACCAGGACCAGGCCGCCGAAGGCCAGCACGATGGCGGCGACGCGGACGCGGTCCAGGCGGTCGCGCCCCAGGAGCACGGCCCCCAGGGTCACCATCGCCGGGTAGAGGTAGAGGACGATCGCGGCCAGGCCGGCGTCGATCCGCGTCAGGGCGGCGAAGTACAGGGCGGCCTGGGCGGTGTAGCCCACCGCGCCCAGCGCCAGCGCGATGGCCAGGGTGCGTCCCCGGGGCAGGCGCGCCGCCCCGCGGCGCAGCCGGCTCGCGACGCCGAGGATGGTCCCGGCCAGCACGAAGCGGACGAGCAGCAGCGTGACGACGCCGATGCCGGCCTCGAACGCGAGCTTGCCGAAGATGGCCATCGCTCCGAACGAGGCCGCCGACCCCGCGCACATCGCCGCGCCCCAAAGGCGCGCATGCGCGGGCTCGTGATGATATAGTTGTTCGTGCAACTACTAGACCTCTGGGAGACAGGAGGGTCGGCATGCGACTCGAAGGCATCCATCACGTCACCGCCATCACCGGCGACGCGCCGGGCAACGTGGACTTCTACACGCGCGTGCTCGGGCTGCGCCTGGCGGCCAAGTCGGTCAACCAGGACGACCCGAACGTCTACCACCTCTTCTACTCCGACGAGCGCGGCCGCGCCGGCTCGGACATCACGTTCTTCGAGTACCCCGGCGCGCCCCGCGGGCGGGCCGGCGCCGGGATGGTCCACACCGTCGTCTGGCGGGTGGGCTCACCCGAGGCGCTGGACTTCTGGGAGCGCCGTCTGCGCGACGAGGGGCTGGAGGTCGCACGTGACGGCGACTCGGTGCGCTTCGCCGATCCCGAGGGCCTGGGGCACGAGCTGGTCGTGAACGTCTCCGGCGACGAGCCGTTGAGCGCCGAGCACCCCGAGGTCCCCGCCGAGCACGCGCTCCAGGGCTTCGACTCCGTGCGCGCCTACACCGCCGACCCCGAGCGCAGCCGCGCGCTGCTGGAGGACGTCCTGGGCGCCACCCCCGCGGGGGACGCGACCTGGGAGGTCCGCGGCGAGCGCCGCGGCGGCACCATCCGCTACGAGGAGCCGCCGGCACAGCCGGGCGACCCCGGCGCGGGCACGGTCCACCACGTCGCCTGGGGCACCACGGTCGCCGAGCACCCACGCTGGCGCGACCGCGTGGCCGAGGCCGGCGTGCGCGTGACGCCGGTGATCGACCGCCACTACTTCCACTCCATCTACTTCCGCGAGCCCAGCGGGGTGCTGTTCGAGATCGCCGACGACGGGCCCGGCTTCACGGTCGACGTGCCGCTGGAGGAGCTGGGGACGAAGGTCATCCTCCCGCCCTTCCTGGAGTCGCGGCGCGCGGAGATCGAGGCGCGGCTGACGCCCCTGCCGGACCCGCGCGCGGACCGCGTGAAGTCCTAGTTGTAGGGCGCCATCGGCGACCCGGCGAGGAAGAAGAACCAGATCGCCATCGCCACGATGACGGCGAGGAAGACCGTCACCGCCACGACCTCCACGGCGGCGTTGCGCCGCCGGGCGCGGATGCGTTCGTCTCGGGGGTCGCGGATGGCCATGGCTAACGAACGGCCTGCACGGTGGTCGCCGCCGGGCGGCAACCGCGTGCCGCCACGGTAGCGCGCTGGCGGCCGGGCCGGTCGAAGCGGGCGTCCACCAGGACGCTGCCGTCGCGGCGCACGCTCCATCGGCGCCCATGGAAGCGCACCGAGGCGCCCGCCACGCACGCGGGCGTGCCGAACACCCGCAGCCGGAAGCGCACGCGCCGGCCCACGGCGACGCGCCGCGGGGCGACGGTGAGGCGCAGGATCCTCGGCGGGGGCACGAGCGCGCCGGCGGCGGTGCGGCATGGCGTCGTCGCTCTCGCCGTCTCCGTCTCGCCGCCGTCGTAGGTCGCGGTGACGCGCGAGACCCAGCCGCCCGGTCCGGTACAGCTCGGCGGGGTGCGTAGGAGCGGCCGGCCGCCGACCGAGCGCTCGGGAAACACGAAGTCGATGTCACGGGGAGTGGAGCGCCCGTCGGGCGGGCCGCCCGGCGACGGCGGCGGGCTGAGCGTCAGCGTTCCCGGGCCGATCTTCGCGTGGTCGATCGCCAGGACCCGGTCCGAGCCCGGCGGGGTGAAGACCTCGATGAACTCGCCCACGCCCTGGAAGATCGTGGCCTCGGTCAGGAGGGGGTCCAGAGGCGGCCCGAAGCCCGTGACGGCGGTCAGCGTCCCGTGGCCGACCCTGGTCGCGGCGGGGCAGGCGCCGGAGCCCCTGGTGTTGAGGTCGTCCTCGCTCGCCCGGCAGGCCGGGACGACGGTGGCGTCGATGATCGTCCCGGGCGGCAGCTCGTACACGATGCGGCGCAGGACCGGCGGCTTGCCGTTGCGGTCCGGCAAACCCAGGCGCAGCCGCATCCCGGTGGCCGCGCCCGCCGTCTGGTTCGTCAGGTCGAGGCCGAACTCGACGTGCTGCCGCGCCGCTTGTGCCGCGGGAGCCGCGGCGAGCGCGGCGAGCAGGGTCAGAGCGCCCAGGACGCGCCGCATAACGGACAACCCGAGGAGAGCTTGACGCACCACCAGTCCATCAGCAGTCCCAGCAGCCCGAGACGAGGGCGCACGTGGTAGGCGCCGCAGCCGGGCTCGCCGAGCTGCGCGCGGGTGACCCGCTCCCAGCGGTGCGCGGCGGGGTGCGCGAGCATCGATTCCAGGTTGGCGCGCGCCGCGGCCTGAGCGGCCGCCTGCGCCGCGGCCGCCTGGGCGGCGCCGGACAGGCGGGCCACCAGATCGTCGCGGACCAGCTCGAGCTCGCCCAGCGACAGCAGCTCCGGGCCGGTCCGCCCGCGGGCTCCCGTGACGAGCTCCGGCGACACCGCCGCGAGGCGCCGTTCGAGGCGCGCGATCTGCGCGCGCAGCGCCCGGCGGGCGAGGAGCCCCGCGTCCCGGCCGCCGGCGGGCCGGGTCTCGAGCGCGACCGGCCGGGCCCCGAGCGGGGCCGCTTCGCGCGCGCGGGTCGGGGTGAGAACGGACACGGTCAACCTCCGATCGGGGCTCTTGGGTTGGCGCCCCAGAAGATCTGGGTGCCCAGCATCCCGATCAGGTGGATCAGCACGAGGTTGACGACCATCGACTTGGCGGTCGCGGTGCCCACCCCCACAGGACCGCCGCTCGCGTGGTAGCCGTAGTAGAGGCCGATCAGGACGATCGCGGTGGCCATCACCATGCCCTTGATCACGCTGAACGCCAGGTCGGGCGGGTTCTGGAAGATCCAGAAGATCAGGAAGTACCCGCCGGAGGACACGTCCCCCACCTGCTCGACCACCGCCAGGTAGCTGGCGAAGAAGCCGGCGCCCACCGCGGCGATGTAGACGAAGGGGAGCACGAGCCAGGAGGCGAGCAGCCGCGTCGAGCACAGGAACGTGATCGAGGGGATGCCCATGACCTCGAGTGCGTCGATCTCGTCGGTGATCCGCATGGACCCCAGCTCGGCCACGATGCCGGTGCCGACCTTGGCGGCCATCATGTAGCCGAAGGCGTAGGGGACCAGCTCTCTGAGGTCGCACCACGCGCTGAACACCCCGGCGTAGGCGGGGGTCCCCTGGGCGCGGGTGAAGTAGGCGCCCTCGATCCCGCACTCCAGGCCGATGATGAAGACCAGGCCGCAGATCACCAGGGCCGAGGACAGGATCAGGATCCCCGCCTGGCGCAGCGTCTCGCCGAAGAAGCGCAGCACCCGGCCGCTGAGAACGTGTCCCAGCACGCGGCCGGCGAAGATCGCCATGTCCCCGGTGGACTCCACCCAGGCGCGCGGTGCCGCGAAGCCGGTCATCGGATGACCGTGATTTCGGGGTGGGTGGCCAGCAGCGTCTGGGTGAACACGTAGTTGAACGCGAACACACCCAGGAACGCGATCACCACCGCCTGGTTGACCGCCCGGCCCACGCCCTCGGCGCCTCCGGACGCAGTCATCCCCTTGTAACAACAGACGATCGCGATGACCGCCCCGAACATCGTGCACTTCAAAACACTGCCCCACAGATCCGTCGTCGACGCGTTCGTGAAGAACGTCGCCCAGAAAGGTCCCAACGGCGCCCCGTTCACGAGGGTCGCCAAGATCCCCCCGAAGATCCCGAACAACAACGCGTAGATGTCGAACAACCCCGTCACCAACATCAACGCCAAGAACCGCGGCACGACGAGGTTCTTGACCGGATCGACCCCCAGCACCTGCAACGCGTCGAGCTCCTCACGGATCTTCCTGGCCCCCAGGTCCGCCGTGATCGCCGTCCCCGCCACCCCCGCCAACACGATCGCCGTCACGAACGGCGCGAACTCCCGAATGCTCGCCAGCACGAAGAAACCGCCCAAACGATCCAACGCCCCGAACAACACCAAGAAGTTCGCCGCCTGCAAACCCGGCGCCCCATAACCAAACGCCACCGTGGACACCAGCAACGGGAACCAGCACAACCGCAACGCAAACAAAAACTGAGACACGAACTCCCCGCCATACGGATACGGCGGACGCAGGGCCGACACAATCGTCTTCCCCGTCAAAATCATCATGTCCCCGACCTCCTCGAGGAGGTTCTTGGTCGGGAGGAAGGCTCGGTCGGCGGCGGCGCGGATCATGGTCAGGTCTGCTGGTGAGCTAGCACAGATATCTCTATCACCGGCCACTGTGCTTGTCAAACGTCACTCTAGAGTGCTATTCTCCTGGCACT
>JAWVFR010000004.1:0-25624 GCA_033855845.1 Solirubrobacteraceae bacterium | reverse complement strand
GATCGTCCCCTCGAGGGACGAGGTCGCGCCGAGCGTCGCGGAGCTGCCCACCTGCCAGACGACGTTGCACGCCTGTGCGCCGCCGGCAAGCTCCACGTGACTGCCGGCGGCGGTGCCCAGCGTGGAGCCGGCCTGGAGGACGAAGACCGCGCCCGGATCGCCGCCCGCATCGAGCGTGAGGCCTCCGGCGAGCGTCAGCTCCGCCCCGGACGCGTAGACGCCGGGACCGAGAGTGAGCCCCCCGAGGGGCCCTGCCATCGGCACAGCCGGGGACCGGCCGACGGCATCGAGGTACGCGGTCGCGAGGTCAGCGTGCGCCTGGACCGCCGCGCCGTCACCGGCGTGCAGCGATCCGTTGAGCATCCCGGGCGGAAAGCCGGTCACGGCCGTCCCGGGGCTCACTCTCGGTCCCGGCGTCTACGCGTCCGGGGCGGAGCTGACGCTCGCCGGAGGGCTCACGCTCGATGCGGGCGGCGATCCGGGCGCGGTCTTCGTCCTCCAGGCTGGCTCCACACTTGGCACCGCCGCCGGCAGTCACGTGGAGCTTGCCGGCGGCGCACAGGCGTGCAACGTCGTCTGGCAGGTGGGCAGCTCCGCGACGCTCGGCGCGACCTCGTCCCTCGAGGGGACGATCCTGGCCTCGACGTCGATCTCGATGGGCGACGGCGTCACGATCGACGGGCGCGCACTGGCGCGCGACGGTGCCGTCACGATGATCAACGACACGGTGAGGGTCGCACGCTGCGCCGGTCTGCTGTCCAGCACCGCGCCGGCGATCGCGCCGTTCGAAGCGACGCTCACCGGCCTGACGCAGACGGTGCGCACGGCGGTCGGCGCGTGGAGCGTCACCGACGCGACGGGCAACAACGCCGGCTACAGCGTGACCGTGGCAGCCGGCGCACCGACCGTCGACGGTTCGACATCCGCCGCCGGCACCGGCGCGGGAATGACGCTGACCCCGGTCACTCCGACGCCCGCAAGCGGGACTCCTGCCGCGACTGGACCCGTCGCGATGCCGCCGCAGGTGCTCACCACCTCCGCGGTGACGATCGCGAGCGCGGTCGCGGGGACGGGCCAGGGTGGGTGGGACTTCGCCGCCGACAGCGGAGTCGCCAAGAGCCTCGCGGTGGTCATCCCGGGTGATGCCAGCGCCGGCGCCTACCAGAGCACGCTCACCTTCACGACCGCTCCTCCGGCGTCGTGACCCGCGGCAGCTACGCCTGGCGGCGTTTGGCCTTGTAGAGCGCGGCGTCGCCGCGGGCGACGAGACCGGTCAGGGTGTCGCCAGGCCGCAGCTCGGCCACGCCGACGCTGATGGCCGCTTCGTCGTGTTCGCGGGCCAGCGCCTCCGCGACCTTGACGAAGCGCTCGGTCACGTCGATCGTGTCGGTGCCCGACATCGCGCAGACGAACTCGTCGCCGCCGTAGCGGACGACCGGGTCGAACGAGCGCAGTTTGGCCCGCATCGTGCAGACGACGGCAACCAGGAGCGCGTCGCCGGCGCTGTGGCCCTTGTGATCGTTGATCGCCTTGAGCCCGTCGACGTCGACGTAGGCAAGAACGAGCCGTCCGTCGCCGCGCCGGGCGCGATCGATCTCGTGTTGCAACGCGGCCTCGCCCATCTGGCGGCGCAGCGCACCGGTGAGATCGTCCAGGTGCGCGTGGCGCAGTTCGATGGCGGCCTGCTCGCGATCGCGCGCCGCCGTCGCGAGATCAGCGGCCGCGGCTGCGCGATCGGCTGCCGCTCGGTCGCGGTCATCGGCCGCCCGCGCGCGCACCTCGGCAAGGCGCTGCCCTGCCGCTTGTTTCGCGCCGGAGGCTGGCGCCGCGGCCTCGAGCGCCTCGGCTGCGTGATCGCGCTCCGCCGCAGCGAGGTCGCGGGCTTGCGCGTTGACGTCGCGCGCATCGGCCGCGTGGAAACGGTCGACCGCCGTCCGCGCACGCTCCGCCGTGGTCGCGAGTCGCCGACCCGTGGCTTCGACGCGATCGGCCCGGGCCGTCTCGATGACGCCTGTTTGTGAGGTCGGCTCACGGTCCGCCGCGGCCTGCTCGAGGTCCGACGCCCGCTGGTCCCGGTCAGAGCTGTCCTGGTCGCGCTCGGCGCGCTGCTGATCCGCGTCGGAGAGCGTCTGATCGGTATCAGACACCGTCTGATCGCCATCGGAGAGCGTCTGATCGACAAGTGAGCGCTCCGGCTCGTCGTCATGGCCGGGCTCTCCGTCGGGGGAGGGGAGGGAACCTTCAGCGGCGGTCAAACAGAACCCTTTCCCCGGTGGACCTCGGAACTCCGATGTGGATGAACCCAGTATCTGCGCCCAAGCCGGGACGCGCAATCCACCGAACGGCGTATTAGGCCGGGAAGTCGATCACTAGCGTAGGTCGGCTGGAGTGGGTCTTCACCCTGCCGTTCCGCGCACCGAAGTCACCTCTGGGCCCTACTAGCGGTGACACGACCGCGGCCGGAAGTCGTGGTGTCTTTGGTTCGAGACGCGCACACGATCACCCCGACGCGCAGCGAACTCCAGCGTTCATCGGGGCTTTCCCACGATGGCGAGACCCGGACTCGAACCGGGGACACCACGATTTTCAGTCGTGTGCTCTACCAACTGAGCTATCTCGCCGCGGCGGCGAAGTCTAGACGCGGTTCCCGGCCTCCGGATGGCGCGTTCATACTGCGCGGCATGTCGATCAGCGACAGCCTCGGGGAGCGGCGGACCGTCGCGATTTCCGCCGGGACCGTCGAGTACCGGGAGTCCGGGAGCGGGCCGCCGATCGTGTTCGTGCATGGCGTGGGGGTCAACGGCGACCTGTGGCGCCACGTCGCGCCGGCGCTGGCGGACCGTCACCGCTGCATCGTCCCCGACCTCCCATTCGGGGCCCACTCGCACCCGCTCCGCGAGGACGCCGACCTCTCGCTCCCAGGTCTCGCCCGGATCGTGGCCGACCTCCTGGAGGCGCTGGACCTCGAGGAGGTAGCCATCGTCGCCAACGACACGGGCGGCGCCGTCTCCCAGTGGCTGGTCGGGCACCACGCCGACCGAGTGGGGCGGCTCGTGCTCACCTCCTGCGACGCGTTCGAGAAGTTCCCGCCCACGCCCCAGCGCTACCTGGAGGTGTTCGCCCGCTCGCGCCCGCTGATGTGGCTGCTCGGGCAGTCCGTGCGCTTCAAGCGCGTCCAGCGCCTCCCGACCGCGTACGGCTGGGTCACCAGCCGCCCGCTGGACCCGGAGATCATGCGGTCCTATACCGAGCCGGTGCGTACGAACGCCGGGGTGCGGCGCGACCTCCAGCGCCTCCTGCAGGCCGTCCAGCACCGCCACACCTTCGACGCGGCCGGGGCCCTCCCGAGCTTCGACAAGCCGGCGCTCGTCCTGTGGGCGGACGGGGACAAGATCTTCCCGCGCCACCACGGGGAGCTCCTGGCGCGGCTGCTCCCGCAGGGCCGTTTCGAGCTGGTCCCCGGCTCCCGCACCTTCATCCCCGAGGACCAGCCGCGGCATCTGGTCGCGCGGGTGAGAGAGTTCCTGGCCGAGCCCGTCGCGGCCTGACCAGAAGACCTCCCATGACGCCCGAGCGAGAGATGGACGCGCTGACCGTGCGACCCGTCCGGGCGGACGACGAGGCCGCCTGGCGGGAGATGTGGAAGGGCTACTGCGACTTCTACGAGGAGGTGATCGAGGCGCCCGTCACCGCGACCACGTGGGAGCGGCTGCTGAACCCCGACTGGCCGATAGCCGCCCTGGTCGCCGCCGGCGGCGACGAGCTCGTCGGCTTCGCCAACTACGTGGTCCATCCCCGCACCTGGTCGCAGGAGCCCGTCTGCTACCTCGAGGACCTGTTCGTCCGCCCCGCCGCACGCGGGCGCGGCGCGGGGCGGGCGCTGATCGAGCGGCTGGTCGAGCTGGGCCGCGAGCGGGGCTGGGCCCACGTCTACTGGCACACCCGCCAGGACAACGCGACGGCTCGCGCGCTGTACGACTCGTTCACCCCGGCGGACGACTTCGTCCGCTACGTGGTGGGCGGGAGCTAAGACCAGCTGCGCAGGTAGGGCGCGGGGTCCACCGAGTGGCCGCCGCCCCACCACGCGCCAACCCACACCTCGAAGTGCAGATGGGGGCCGCTGGAGTTGCCGGTGGAGCCCACGGAGCCGAGGCGCTGGCCCGCGGAGACCGACTGGTCCTTGGAGACCACGGTCGATCCCGCCAGCAGATGGAAGAACACGTAGGAGACGTCGCGGGCGGAGTCCCTGACCACGACGTAGTAGCCGGTGGCGCCGCCGTACCCGGTGGCCACCACCGTGCCGCGCCGCGGAGAGACGAGGGGCGTGCCCGACGCCGCGGCCAGGTCCTGGCCGTTGTGCAGGTGGTCGCCGCGGTTCACGCCGAAGCCGTCGCCCCAGCTGTAGGAGCCGCGGACCGGGAAGACGCCGCTGCCGGAGGGCGCCGGGCTGGGCGCGGAGGTCGGAGCAGGCGCGGGAGCCGGCTTGGGCTTGGGCTTCACGCGCACCGTGATGCTGGCGCTCGCCGCGCGGGCCAGCGACCGGCCGCGGGCGTCCACCGCCCGCAGCGCCAGGTAGTACGTGCCCGGGTCGATCCCGGCGCGGGTCCAGGTGCGCGTGAGCGAGCGGCCGGTCGGCTGCACGCCCAGGGCGATCCGGCGCACGGTCCGCGCGCCCTTGGCGCGCACGTCCAGCACCACCCGCACGGCGCGCAGGTTGGTGGCGTCGATGCGGAAGCGCAGGCGGGTGGGAGCGCCGCCCCAGGTCACGGCCGCGGGAGAGGCGGAGAAGCTGCGGATCACAGGCGGGATGCGGAAGGTGCGCCCGTAGGGGTTGCCGCCGGTGGCGGCGTTGGTCGCCGGGGCCGCGGGCACTGCGGGGCGCGTGCCGGCCGGCAGGCCGCCCGGTGCGCTGCCGCCCGCCACGGGCGCGACGGTCGCCGCGGGCGTGGTGCCGCCGCTGGCGGAGCTCTGGGCGTGCGCCGTCGCGGGGGCCGCCAGGGCGCCCAGCGCGAGGATGGTCAGCGCTTGCCTCATGCCCTAAGGCATCGGCAGGGTTGCCCACCTCCCTGGACCCTTCTCAACGTCCTTGCGCACGTTATTGCGGCGAACCTGCAGTGACCCTGCGAGGGCCCACCGCAGCTATGCACAGCTTTTCGGGCGTCAGCGTTCCAGCATCCGAACCATGAGCTCGCGGGCCCCCTCCTTGGACAGCGGCTCGTTGAGGTTGCCGCACTTGGGGGACTGCACGCAGGAGGGGCAGCCGGCCCGGCAGCCGCACTCGGCCACCAGGCGGTGCGCGTCGGCCACCAGCGTCTCGAACTCGCGGAAGCCCTGGCGCGTGATCCCGACGCCGCCGGGGTGGCCGTCGTAGATGAAGATGGTGGGACCGCCGGTCTGGCCGTGGAGGTTGGTGGACAGCCCGCCGATGTCCCAGCGGTCGCACATGGCCAGCAAGGGCAGCACCGCGATCTGCCCGTGCTCGGCCGCGTGCAACGAGCCCAGGAGCCGCTCCAGCGGGAAGTCGGCCTCCAGCAGGTCGTCGGGTAGCTCGTACCACAGGGCCTGCGTGGAGAAGGTGGTCTCCGGCAGGTCCAGCGCCGTGAAGTCGATCGGCTCCTGGTCGCCCAGGCGCTTGCGCTGGTAGCCCAGCACCTGCTCGGTAACCGAGACCAGGCCGTAGGACAGCGTGACCCCGAGCGTCTCGCGCCGGTCCAGCAGGCGTTCGATGTCCGTCGACGTCTCCTTCTTGGGCTGTGTGTACCAGTCGCCGTCGAAGGGGCGGACCAGGGCCTGGCGCGTGTCGAGGTCGAGGTCCTGCACCTCGTAGGAGCGGCCCATGTGCAGGTAGATCGCGCCGTCGTGCGCGGTCCCCATGGCCCGCGCCGCCTCGATGGTCCCGATCATCTCGCCCGACGAGGTGTCGACCACCGCGAAGGAGTCCATGCTGGCCGAGCGCAGCGACACCTCTCCGGCCGGGTAGTCCTGCGGGCGGCGGGGGACGAAGGTGCCCTGTCGCTCGCGCAGCTCCCCGCGCGTGACCAGCCGCTCGGCATAGCCGATGGTGCGCGGCCCCAGGAACTCGGCGTCGGCGCCGTCCAGCGGCCCTTCGTGGGCGGCGCAGCGCAGGTGCTGGAGGTGGATGTCCTCGGACTCGTGGTCGAGGATCGCCGCCTCCACCGGGCGGCCCAGGAACTCGTCGGGATGGCGGCAGAAGAACTGGTCCAGCGCGTCCTCGCCGGCCACGTAGACCGCCAGGCCGCGCCCGCGCCGACCCGCGCGCCCCCACATCTGGCGCAGCGAGGCGACCGTCCCCGGGAAGGTGACGCAGACCGCGGCGTCCAGGGCGCCGATGTCGATCCCCAGCTCCAGCGCGTCTGTGGTGATGACGGCGCGCAGCTCCCCCTCCGTCAGGGCGCGCTCCAGCTCGCGCCGCTGCGCGGGCGTGTACCCCGCGCGGTAGGGGGCGACGGTGTCCGCCAGCTCGGGCGCGCGCTCGCGCAGGCGCAGCTGGACCTGACGGGCGATGACCTCGACCGCCTTGCGCGACTTGATGAAGCAGATGGTCCGCGCGCCCTGCTCCACCAGGTCGGCCACCAGCTCGGAGGCCTCGGCCAGGGCGGAGCGCCGCGTGCCCAGCGCCTCGTCCACCAGCGGCGGGTTCCAGATGGCCAGGCTGCGCGCGGCGCCGGGGGAGCCGTCGCGCTCCACCAGCGAGAAGTCCTCCAGGCCGGTCAGGCGCTCGGCCAGCTCGACCGGGTTGGCGATGGTGGCCGAGGCCAGCAGGAAGCGCGGCTGGGTGGAGTACGCGTTGGCGATCCGGCGCAGGCGCCGGAGGACGTTGGCGACGTGAGAGCCGAACACCCCGCGGTAGACGTGCGCCTCATCCACGACCACGGCGGCGAGGTTGGCGAAGAAGTCGCCCCACGCGGTGTGGTTGGGCAGGATCCCCACGTGGAGCATGTCCGGGTTGGTCAGCAGCACGTTGGCCCGCTTGCGGATCGCCGCCCGGTCGGCGCGCGGGGTGTCCCCGTCGTAGATCGCGGGCCGGACCTGGTCGAGGCCGAGCGCGTGCAGCGCGCGCGCCTGGTCCTGCGCCAGCGCCTTGGTGGGGTAGACGTACAGCGCCCGCGCCCGCGGGTCCGAGCACAGCGTGTCGAGGATGGGGAGGTTGAAGGCGAGCGACTTCCCCGAGGCCGTGCCGGTGGTGATCATCACCGGGCCGCGCTCGACGGCCTCCAGCGCGTCGGCCTGGTGGGTGTAGAGGTCGTCGATGCCGGCCCGGTCCAGGCCCGCGAGCAGATCGGGATGGAGGCCGTCGGGCAGCGGCACCGTCTGCGCGGGCCGTGCCGGCTCCCGGGCCTGAACCACGAGGCGCTCGTCCGCGCGACCCGCCTCCAGCAGGGCGTCCCAGGGCTCGATGTCGCGCACGACGGCCATGGGCCGATGGTACGCGCAGGGTCGCGCCGCTCCGGCCGTCAATCCCGCTCGGTGAGGACTTTCCCCTCCGCGTCTCGCGCGGCCAGCCAGTCGGAGAACTCTTCCGGCGGCAGCGGCGGCGTCAGGCCGTAGCCCTGGACGAAGTCGCAGCCCAGCGCGACCAGCGTCGCCCAGGTCTCGCCGTCCTCGACGCCCTCCGCGATCACGGTCAGGCCGAGGGCGTGGGCGAGCTCCACGATCGAGCGGACCACCGTGTCGTCACCCTCGCGCGCCATGCGCATGACGAAGCTCTGGTCGATCTTCAGCGTGTCCAGCGGGAGCTCGTGCAGGCGGGCCAGGGACGAGTAGCCGGTGCCGAAGTCATCGATGGCGATCAGCCCGATCCCGAGGTCCGTCAGGCGCCGCAGGACCCCGGCCGCCTCTGCGGCGTCGCTCATCACGGCGCCCTCGGTGACCTCGATCTCCAGGGCCGCGGCGGGCACGTCGTGGCGGGCCAGCAGCCGCTCGATCTCCTGCGGCAGGCGGCGGTCGGGCAGGATCGAGCCCGACACGTTCACCGCCACCCGCAGCTCCAGCCCGGCGTCGCGCCAGCGCCGCGACTGCTCGATCACCAACTCGAACACGCGCAGGGTGAACGGCCACACGACGTCGCTGCCCTCGATCGCCGAGATGAACCGGTCGGGGCGGACGTCGCCGTGGCGCGGATGCTGCCAGCGGATCAGCGCCTCGACCGTCGTGACCTCGCCGCTCGCCGCTTTGGCGATCGGCTGGAAGTGCAGCGAGAGCTCGTCGCGCTCCAGCGCCCGGCCCAGCTCGCGCACCAGCTCGACGCGGCGCGGGTCGTACTGGGCGCGCAGGGCCCGGCGGGCGCGGACCAGGCCCGGGAGGGCGAGGAGGTAGCCCAGCAGCGCCACGATCCCCAGCGCGATCCAGAGGCGCTCGGTGCGGCGGGTCGCGTCGGCCTGGACCGGCGCGTAGGGCAGCGTCAGCTCCAGGGCGGCCGCCGCCGGCTGACCGGTGCGCCGGACGATCGGCACCGCCGTCTCCAGCACCGCGCCGCCGGGACGGTCGCGCACGGCCGTGGCGCTGCGGCCCTCCAGCGCGGCGCGCACCGTGTCCGGCAGGGCCTCGTGGCGCCCGATCAGCCGGTGGTCGCGCGCGTAGACCAGCGTGCCGTCGCGGCCCCACACGCGCATGTCGAGCCGGCCCTCGCGTCCCCGCGCCGAGGCGACCTGGCGGTCGAGGTCGGCCAGGTCGCGGCCGGCGAGCCGTTCGCCTAGCGCGGGCAGGCGGGGCGCGAACCCGGCGCGGGCGGTGATCTGCGCGGTGTCCTTGGCGCGCGCGAAGGCCTGGTCCTCGATCTGCGACTTCACCGCCTGGCCGATCAGCAGCGCGAACCCGGCCACGCCGGCCAGCGCCACGACGGTGATCGAGGCGATGAAGCTCTGGCGCCACCGGTTCCGGACGGCCCGGCCGATCGCGAGGAGCTTGGTGAGCGGTCCGCGTGAGCTGTCCATCGATGGCGTCTCCCCGGGCTACGATAGTCGGCGTGCGGTCGGCTCGAAGCCCATTTCGCCGGCTCGTGGGGACGGCGGCCGGTCGGCTGGGAGGCACGGCCGCGATGCTGGCCGCCGTGGCCGCGATCGTCCTCACCGCCGGCGCCACCGGGTTCCTGGGCCCGCTGGGGTCGCTGATCTCCGGGTCGGGTGCGCGCAGCGCGACCGAGGGCCCGGCCGCCGCGGGAGCCGGCGGGACGCCCGTCGCGGCCATCGTCGCCGCGCCGCTCAGCGCATCCGTGGCGGCCCCGGGCGCGCGACGCCGCCCGAGCGGGCGCAGCCGCGGGCCCGGCGGTGGCGGGCCGGGCGGCGGCGGACGCGGGCCCAGCTCCCCGAACGGACCTTCCGGGCCCGCGCCCGCACCGGGCCCGGGCGGCGGTGGCGGCGGCGATTCGCCCGTCCCCGTCGGGTCGCCGGGCGGCGGAGGAGGCAGCGGTCCCGTCGTGCAGACCGTCGCCGGCGCCGTGCAGCAGGTCCAGCGCCAGGCGCCGCCGGCGGCGCAGCCGCTGACCGGTGAGCTGGACCGCGTCACCGGCGCGCTCACGGACGCCTGCCGGCGCCTGCCCGTGTGCCCTTGACCTCCGAGGTCCGCAGCTTCCACCACTCCGAGTTCGCGCTCGAGCGCCTGCGCGACGAGCGCGCCGGAACCGTCTCCGTCTGCGTCCCCGCGCGCGAGTGCGCGGCCACCATCGGGCACGTCGTCTCCGAGCTGGTGGCGCTGCGCGAGGCGGGGGCCATCGACCAGGTCCTCGTGGTCGACGCCGCCTCCGCCGACGGGACGGCCGGGCTGGCCCGGGCGGCCGGGGCCGAGGTGCACCAGGAGGCCGAGCTCGTGCCCGAGGCCGGGCCCGTGAGCGGCAAGGGGGATGCCATGTGGCGCGCGCTCTCCGTTCTGCGCGGCGACGTCGTCTGCTTCGTGGACGGAGACACCGAGGGCTTCCGCCGCCACTTCGCGCTCGGCCTGGCCGGGGCGGTCGCATGCGGGGACGGAGTCTCGTTCGTCAAGGCCTTCTTCCGACGTCCCTTCCGCGCGGGGGACGTGGTGATCCCCGAGGGCGGCGGCCGCGTCAACGAGCTGCTGGCCCGCCCGCTGCTGCGCGCGTTCTGGCCGGCGCTGGCCGGCATCCGCCAGCCGCTGGCGGGGGAGGCCGCCGCCCGGCGCGAGCTGCTGGAGCGGCTGCCCTTCGTGACCGGCTACGGCGTGGAGATGGCCATGCTGCTGGACGCGGCGCGCGAGGCCGGGGTGCCCGCGGTCGCCCAGGTCGACCTCGAGGAGCGCCAGAACCGCCACCAGCCGCTCCCCGCGCTGGCCCCGATGGCCGACGCCGTCCTGGCCGCCGCGCTGTCGCGCCTGGCTCGGGAAGGCCGGCCGGTGGGCGGCGACCCGCCGGAGGTCGTCGAGCGCCCGCCGATGGCCTCCATGCGCGCGGCTTCCTAGACTCCCGTGCGCCATGCGCTGCGTCTACCTCGATCTCGACGGCACCCTGCTCGGGCGGGGCGCCTCCCTGCTGCGCGACGGCGAGGGCAACTTCTCGCACCTCGGGGTCCGGGCGCTGGAGGCCTGCTTCCGGGCCGACGCGGAGGTCGTCATCTACTCCGGGAGGCGCCGGGAGCAGGTCCACGAGGACGCGCGGCTGATCGGGTCCACCGCGTTCATCTACGAGGTCGGCTCGGCCCTGGTGGTGGACGGCGAGGAGGAGCTGCTGACCGGCGACCTGGTGCCCGGGGAGCGCTCCATCCACGACCAGATCGAGGACTCCGGCGCCCCCGCCCTGCTGCTGGAGCGCTACGCGCGGCGCCTGGAGTACCACGACCCCTGGCACCGCGACCGCAAGATCTCCCACCTGTTCCGCGGCCGCGTCGACCCCTTCGAGGCCGACGAGCTGCTGCGCGCCGAGGGGCACGGCGACCTGCGCCTGGTCGACAACGGCGCGCTGCACCGCCGCTCGGCCACGCTGGACGTGGAGGTCTCCCACGCCTACCACCTGATCCCCGCGGCGGCCTCCAAGGCCGGGGCGGTGGCCCGCCACATGCAGATCCGCGGCTACGCGCCGGAGGAGTGCATCGCGGTGGGCGACTCGCGCGAGGACATGGACGCGGCCGAGGTCGTCGGGACCTTCTGGCTGGTGGCCAACGCGCTGGAGCGCGATCCCTCGCTGCGCGAGGCCGCGGCGGGACGCAACGTGCGCATCGCGCAGGAGGGCCACGGCGCGGGGGTCTACGAGGCCGTCGTGACCACGCTGGCCGAGCGCGGCTAGCCCGCGGCGCCCGCGGCCGGACGCGCGTCGTCCAGCTTGCCCGCGCGGATGCGGGCGGCCATGTCCTTGGACTCCTCGCGGTAGGCCGAGCCGTCCTCGAACTCGATCGCGGGATACGCGCGCTCGCCGGTCAGGCTCTCCAGCGCGTCGCGCTTCCCGCGCGAGAGCGGACCGGTCACGACCTCATACTCGACGCCCTGCTCGTCCAGTGCCTTCTGCACGTTCCAGCAGGGATGCACGCCGAGCTTGAACCACATCAGCGAGCAGCGATGGAGCTTGACCGCCATGGGACGAGCCTAACCGTCCCCGCTGCGCCGTGCACGAAATCTTCGCCACATCCGGCGCCACCAGCCCGGCCGGCGGCCGAAGCGCGCGGGGGGCGGGACCGTGGTGCGCACCAGAGCCACCCAGTCGTCCAGCGGCAGCTCGCCGGAGATGAGCCGCGCCAGCGCCGCGGTCACCGGCGCCTCCACGCCCGCGGCGCCCAGGGCACGACCGAGCAGCGGAACCGACTCCAGCGCCTCCACGGCCTGCCCGATCTGCTCCGGGATCTCGGCGGCCGGGACTCCGGCGGCCAGCAGCTCGCCCGCCCGGCGGTTGCGGCTCTGGGGCGCCAGCGCGGTGGCCACGAGGTCGCCGGTCCCGGCCAGGCCGATAAGCGACTCGGGGCGCGCGCCCTGGGCCTCGGCGTAGCGCCAGACCTCGGCGAAGATGTGCCCGGCCGCCGCGCCCGCGGCGTTGAGGCCCTGGGCCTCGGTGGCGCCCGCGGCCAGCGCCGCCGCGTTCTTGGCCGCCCCGGCCAGCTCGACGCCCACCGGGTCGCTGCTGACCTCGCACACCACGCCGGCCGCGGTGAACATGCGCGACAGCGACGCGGCCAGTCCCTCGTCGGCCGAGGCGGCCACCAGCCCGGCGCCCGCGCTCACCATCTCGCGGGCGTGGGCCGGCCCGCCGATGCACGCCACGCGGCCCGCGCCGAGCTGCTCGCGCAGCAGCACGGTGGGCGCGATCCCCTCCGGCGGGACGAGGCCCTTGGCCAGGGAGATCACGCAGGCGCGCGGCTGGAGGCCCGCGGCGCCGAGCCCGGCGATGACCTCGTCCAGCCCCCGCGAGGGCACGCCCAGGAAGACGAGGTCCGCGCGGCCCAGGCCGGCGGAGGCGGGCTCCACCCGCAGCTCGCGTGGCAGGGCGACGTCCGGAAGGTACTCGTCGTTGACGCGTGCATTCGCGAGCCGCACGGCCTGCTCCTCCGTGCGCGTCTGGAGCGTGGTCCGCACGCCGGCCCGCGCGAGCAGCACCGCCACCGCGGTGCCGAACGAGCCCGCGCCGACCACGACGGCCCGGCGGTTGCGCAAGCGCTCAGCCACGGCGGCAGCCTACGCGCCGGATCGTCGCGCCGCCTGACGGCGTCCTCGCCTGCTCGCGTGCGAAGCACGCCACGCAGGCTGCGTCCTGGTCAGCCGACCCGACGACCGCGGCGTGCGTTCTACAGGGTGGCGCCAAGATTGCGCGCGGCCTGCTCGATCTCCGCGAGGGTCGTGGCCTCGTCCACCGTCGCCAGGTCCAGCAGGCGGTGCTCGAAGGGCTCCAGGGCGTCGGACCCGACGATGGCGTGGCAGGGGATGCCGCGCTGGCGGCAGCGCGTCGCCACCTCGCCCACCGCCTTGCCCGCCAGCGACTGCGGGTCCAGCCGGCCCTCTCCGGTCACCACCGCCCGCGAAGCGTGCGCCCGCGCGTCGAATCCCAGCGCGTCGAGCACGAAGGCGGCCCCGGGGACGAGCTGCGCGTCGAAGGCCGCCCACAGCCCGCCGGCCAGGCCGCCCGCCGCGCCGGTCATGGGCACGCCCCGCGGGTCGCGGCGCATCCGTCCGGCCCGCTCGCGCAGGCGCCGGGCCAGCCGGCGCACCGTGTCCGCGTCGGCGCCCTTCTGCGGGGCGAACACCTCGGCGGCGCGTTCCCACGGCGTGCGCACGTCGCACAGCACCACGATGCGCGCCCCGCGCGGGCCGCCGGCCGCCTCCAGCGCGGCGATGGCGCCCGCCCCTCCGTCCGTGGTCGCCGTCCCCCCGGCGCCCACCAGCACCACCTGGGCGCCCGCCTCCACCGCCGCGGCGATCAGCTCGCCTGTCCCCGCCGTCGAGGCGGCGACCGGGTCGCGCTGCGCCGGCGCCACGAGCCCCAGCCCGCTGGCCGCGGCCGCCTCCACGATCGCCGTGCCCCGCTCCTCGATCAGCGCGAAGCCGGCGCGCAGCGGGCGCCCCAGCGGGTCGTGCACCTCGGCGCCGGCGGTCTCGCCCCCCAGCGCGGTGAGCAGGACGTCCAGCGTCCCCTCGCCGCCATCCGCGACCGGGCAGCGATCCACCGGCCAGCCCGCCGCCTCCAGGCCCCGCTCCATCGCCGCCGCCACCTCGGCGGCGCGCAGCGTCCCCTTGAAGGAGTCGGGAGCCACCACCACTGGGCGTCGTCCGGGCATGCGGTCCGGCATCCTGTCAGCGGATGGCGCAGGCCGACCACACCGTGCTGGAGATCGAGGGGCGAGAGGTGCGCCTGTCGAATCCGGGCAAGGTCTACTTCCCCAAGCCCGGCTGGACGAAGCTCGACCTCGTCGAGTACTACCTGGCGGTGGCCGAGGCCGCGGCGGTGCACCTGCGCGACCGCCCCACGGTCATGAAGCGCTTCGTGAACGGGATCGAGGAGGAGCCGATCTGGCAGAAGCGCGTCCCCCAGAAGACGCCCGAGTGGCTGGAGACCGCGACGGTCGCCTTCCCCAGCGGGCGCACCGCGACCGAGCTGGTCGCCCAGGACGCGGCGCACCTGGCCTGGGCGGTGAACCTCGGGGTCATCGACTTCAACCCCTGGCCCGCGCGGCGCGACGACCTCGACCATCCCGACGAGCTGCGCGTCGACCTGGACCCCACGCCCGAGGCCGGCTGGGACGACGTGCGCCGCGTGGCGATGGTGGTCAAGGAGGTCCTGGAGGAGCACGGCCTGCGCGGCTGGCCCAAGACGTCGGGCTCGCGCGGGATCCACGTGAACGTCCGGATCGAGCCCGAGTGGGACTTCACCGGCGTGCGCCGCGCCGCGCTGGCCCTGGCCCGGGAGGTGGAGCGCCGGACCGACCTCGCGACCTCCAAATGGTGGAAGGAGGAGCGCCACGGGGTGTTCGTGGACTACAACCAGAACGCCCGCGACCGCACCGTGGCCTCGGCCTGGTCGGTGCGCCCGACCCCCGACGCGCGCGTCTCCACGCCGCTGCTCTGGGAGGAGGTTCCCGACGTCGAGGCCGGCGACCTGCGCCTGGATACGGTCCCCGACAAGCTGCGCGAATCCGGGGATCCATCCGCGGAGATCGACGAGCACGCCGGGTCCCTGGACCAGCTGCACGCCCTGGCCGACCGCGACGAGGCCGAGGGCCTGGGCGACGCGCCCTGGCCGCCGCACTTCGCCAAGCAGAAGGGCGAGCCCAAGCGCGTCCAGCCCTCGCGCGACACCGACCGCCCCCAGCAGCCCGGCCGCGTCGGCGACCCGCAACCCCCCGGTCGCGGGGGCAAGCAACCCGAGCCCCAGCGCCGCCCCAAGGCCGGGAAGCCCCGGAGCCCCCGCACCGGCCAGGGCCTGCCGGAGGAATTCGACGACTGAGCCCCCCGACGCGCCTGGCTGCGTCCTCGGGGTGGTCCGTGCGAAGCACTGTCCCACCCCTGCGTCCTTGCCAGCCACGCCGGGGGGCCGTCAGTCGGGGCGGCCCTAGCTAGACGTCCAGCTGGTCCAGCGTGCAGGCGGCGGGCGGCTTGTCCTCGCGCCAGCGCAGCAGCTTGGTCCCGTGGCGGATGCGACCGTTGGAGGCGTGGTCGTAGGAGACCTCGACCACCAGCTCGGGCCGCAGCACCACCCATTCCAGGTCGCGCTCGGTGGCCCAGCGGCTGGGGTCGCCCGAGCCGCGCTCGCCCGTCTCGAACGGTCCCAGCTCGCCCACCAGCTCCCGCTTGCGCGCGGCGCTCAGCCCCGAGGTGTGTCCGATGACGTGCAGCTTGCGGTCGTCGCCGTAGAGGCCCAGGATCAGCGAGCCGACCGTCCCCTCCTCCTTGCCCGGCCGCCACCCGACGACCACGCAGTCCATCGTCCGCACCCGCTTCACCTTGGCCATCCCGTCGCGCTTGCCCGGGAGGTAGGGCGCGTCGAGCTGCTTGGCGATGACGCCCTCGGCGGAGTGCAGCCACGGCTCGGCCTCCTGCACGCTGCGGACGAAGGGCGCCAGGCGGACCGGCTCCGCGACCAGGGCCTCCAGCGCGTCGCGGCGCGCGGAGAACGGCAGCTCGAGCAGGACCTCGTCGTCGCGGGCCAGCAGGTCGAAGGCCACGAAGGTCGACGGCGTCTCCTCGGCCAGCATCCGCACCCGCGACTCGGCGGGGTGCAGGCGCTGCTGGAGAGCGCCGAAGTCCTGGCGGAACCCCTCGGCGTCGCCGATCACGATCTCCCCGTCCAGCACGTAGCGGCCGGCCGGGAAGGTCAGCTCGGGGAAGTAGCGGCGCAGCGGGCGCTTGCCGCGCGACTGCAGGTAGACCTCGTCGCCGTCCACGAAGGCCAGCGCCCGAAAGCCGTCGTACTTGGGCTCATAGGACCACCCCTCGCCGTCGGGCAGCGCCTTGCGCGGCCGGGCGAGCTGGGGATCGAGCGGAGGCTGCAGCGGCAGGGCCACGCGCGCAGTATCGCGCGCGGGCCGTTACCGCAGGGCGCCGAAGCGCTCGCCGGCGCGACGCTCGTCGAAGCCGGGGCGCGAGTCGGTGCCCAGACGGCCCGAGGCGAGCCCGGCGGCCACGGCGGACACCGCGACGATGGATGAGATGAGGATCAGCATGCACTCAGTGTAGGCAGCCTGGAGCCAAGTACCAGCCTTTGTTGCCTTCAATATCTATAGGCTAAGGCTATGACTCTCCAGCAGCTGCGGTACTTCCTCGCCACCGTGGAGCACGGCTCGTTCTCGGCCGCCGCCGACTCGCTCCACATGGCCCAGCCCTCGCTGTCCGAGCAGATCCGCCGGCTCGAGCGCGAGCTGGGCGTCGAGCTCTTCACCCGGGTGGGCCGGGGCCTGGCCGTCACCGAGGCCGGGCGCACGCTGCGCCCGCACGCCGAGCATGTCCTGGGCGCCGTCGAGGAGGCCCACGAGGCGGTGGCCGCGGTGCGAGAGGTGCGGGCCGGGACCGTGTCCATGGGCATGTTCGGGAACGCCCCCTACTACCTCCTGACCGAGGTGGTGGCCGACTTCCACCGCCACCACCCCGATGTTCGCGTGCGGATCGTGGGCCAGAACTCCTCCGAGGTCGCCGACGCCCTGCGGGCGGGGGAGCTGGAGGCCGCCCTGCTGGCGCTGCCCATCGACGACACCGGGCTGGAGGTGCGCCCGCTCCTGCGCGACGAGATCGTCTACGCCAGCGCCGACCCCGAGCGCACCCGCCGTCCGGTGACGATCGAGCAGGTGGCCGCCGCGCCCCTGATCGTCTACGACGCGCGCTGGGGCTGGGACGACCCCACGCGGCGACAGCTGGTCGAGCGCGCTCAGCGCGCCGGGGTCTCGCTGGAGCCGGCGGTGGAGATCGAGGACGTGACCGCGGCGGTCCAGATCGCCGCCCGCGGCCTGGGGGACACGTTCGTGGCGCGCGCGGTGGCCGGCAACCCGAGGTTCCCGCGCAAGCTGCGGACCGTCCCGTTCGACCCGCCGCTGCACGACACATTCGCCGTCGTGACGCGCCAGGGGGGCCACCTTTCACCCGCCGTGCGCGAGCTGCTGGAGCTCGTCGAGAAGCGCATCGTGGCGCTGGGCGAACGGGCCGCCGATCGCGTGGCCTAGCTAGGCTTGCGCCGATGGCCGACGACCACGCCACAGTCGCCGAGGAGGAGTACATGCAGACCCTCTTCTGGCTGCACGAGGCGCAGCTGCCGATGACGGCCGCGAACGTCGCCCGGGCCATGCAGCTGTCGGCTCCGACCGTGCACGAGATGGTCGGCCGGCTCGAGCGCGACGGCTACATCGTGCGCGCTGCGGACAAATCGATCGACTTCACCAAGGACGGACGCGACCATGCGGAGCAGGTGGTCTCGCGCCACCGCCTGATCGAGCGCTTTCTCACCGACGTGGTCGGCGTCCCCTGGGACGACGTGCACGAGGAGGCCGAGAAACTCGAGCACGCGATGTCCCCGCGCTTCGAGGCCTACGTGCTCAGCGCGGTGGGCGACGCCGCGACCTGCCCGCACGGGCATCCCATCCGGCCCGGGAACCGCATCGAGGGCGTGCCGCTGGCCGACGTCGAGGTCGGGGCCCAGGTCAGGATCCTGCGCTTCGAGAATGAGGCTGAGGACCTGCTGCACTACCTCAAGGGCGCGGGCCTGGAGCCGGGCCTGGAGGGGACCGTGGCCGCCAGCGGCGACGAGGAGGTCGTCGTCCAGAGCGGCGGCGCCCAGCACGCGGTCACCGCCAGCGTGGCCGAGACGGTCAGCGTCACCGCGGACCCGTCCCCGCCGCCCCGCACCGCCCTGCCGGACCAGCTCGTCCTGGGCCGCGAGCGCTACGGGCGCTAGCTCTCGTGGCGGACGACGGGCGGTCCCTCGAGAAGCGCCGGCGGATGGCCACCGCTGCCGCTCGCACCGACGCCGATCCCCGCCTGATCGGCCTCATGCGCGTCCTGCGCAAGCGGCTGCCGGGCGACGAGCGCTACGGCGATCCGCTTTCCACGGCCGGCGAGGAGCCGGTGAACGTGCTGGCCCGCCGCGTCTCGGCGCTGACCCCCGAGCGCCCCAGCGCCGTCGGCGAGCTGGGCCTGGGCGCGCTGCAGGCCTGGCAGGCGCTGAGCGAGAAGTCCGGCCGCGGGCGCGGCGACCAGGAGGTGGCGCTGCTCTTCACCGACCTCGTGGGCTTCTCCTCGTGGGCGCTGGAGGCGGGCGACGTGGCCGCGGTCGAGTTGCTGCGCGAGGTCGGCGTCGTCGTGGAGGGCGCGGTCGCCGATCACGGCGGGCGCATCGTCAAGCGCCTGGGGGACGGCGTGATGGCCGTCTTCCCCGCGGCCCAGGACGCCGTGGACGCCGCCCTGTCCATGCACCCGGGCCTGGCGAAGATCGAGGTGGCCGGGCACACGCCGACCATGCGCGCCGGAGTCCATTGCGGGCGCCCGCGCAAGCTCGGCGGCGACTACCTGGGCGTGGACGTGAACGTCGCCGCGCGGGTGGGCGAGGCCGCGGGCCCGTCCGAGGTGCTGGTCTCCCAGCCCGCGTGCGCGCAGCTGGACGCCGCGCGCTTCGAGGTCGGCCGCGCCAAGCGCCTGAAGGCCTCGGGCGCGCCGCGCGAGCTGCGCGTCAGCGCGGTGTCGGCGCGCCCGTAGCCGCGACGGCGCGGTAGGCGTCGGCCAGGCGCGAGATGCCCTCGTCCACCTGGTCCGCCGTGACGCCGGAGTAGGCCAGGCGCAGGCTGCTCTCGCCGCCCTGCAGCATGAAGTCGCTGCCCTTCACGAAGGTCACGTCGCGCTCGCCGGCGGCGTCGAACAGGGCGTCTACGTCGGTGCCCTCGGGCAAATCGACCCACATGAAGTAGCCACCCTCGGGCAGCGTGAACCGGGCGTCGGGCAGGTCGCGCTCCAGGGCGGCACCCAGCCGCTGCACCCGCTCGCGCAGCGCCGTCTTGACCGTCTCGATCGAGCGCTCCAGCGCGCCCGAACGGCAGAACTCGTGGACGATCCCCTGAGAGACCATCGAGGGCGAGATGTAGGTGTTGGTGGCCAGGCCGCGGATGCGCGCGATCAGGTCCTCCGGGCCGACCAGGTAGCCCACCCGGATGCCGGGGCACACCGTCTTGGAGAAGGAGGACGCGTAGACCACGCGCTCGTCTCCACCCGGCTGCTCCAGCATCGTGGGCAGCGGCTCGCCGGCGAAGCGGATCGCCACGTAGGGGTCGTCCTCGAAGATCGTGAAGTCGTGGGCGCCGGCCAGTTCCAGCAGCCGCTCGCGCTTGGCCTGCGAGAGCGTGAAGCCCGCCGGGTTCTGGAAGTTGGGGATGACGTGGGCGAGGACCGGCCGCACGCCGCCGTCCAGCAGCCGCGCCAGCGCGTCCACATCGATGCCGTCGGTCTCCAGCTCGATCGCGTGGACGTCGGCGCCGCGGTTGCGCAGGTTCAGCAGCGTGCGGTCGTAGGTCGGGCGCTCCACGACCACCGCGTCGCCCGGGCGCACCAGCGCCTCGAACAGGAAAGCGTCGGCCTGCATGGAGCCGTTGGTGACGAGGACGCGCGCGGGGTCCACGCCGTGGCGCTGCGCGACCCACTCGCGCAGGGGCGGGTAGCCGATCGCCGTCCCGTAGCCGGTCAGCCCGCCCGGGTCCTCGCGGAACGCGCGGTCCGCGGCCTCGCGCAGGCCGTCGACGTCGACGATGTCCAGCGACGGGGCGCCGCGGGCGAAGGAGATCATGGCCACGCGTCTAGCTTACGCGCAGGCGCACGTCGATAATCGCCCGGTTGCCCTCGAAGGAGCGCACGAGCGCCTCCTCCACTCCGGGCACCTGCCCCAGCGACTGCTCGAAGGCGCTGACCGACGAGATGTCAGCGAACGGGCCGGCTTCCACCACGACCTCGTCCGCCGACGCGGCGGGTGCCGGACGGCTGCGGTACTCGGTCCGCAGGGCCTGGGTCGCGCCGTCCAGATCGTCGCGCAGCCGGGCCAGGTCGTCGATGCGCCGCCCCAGCTCGCCCACCCGCGCGGCGGCCTCCTCGACCACGCTCTCGATCGGGTCCGGGGCGGGGGCGGGCTCCGGCTCCGGGGCGTGCGCCGGCTCGGCCGGCTCCTGGGAGGGGGCGGAGACCAGCTCCAACTCGCGCTGCAGCTCGCGCAGCTTGCGGTCCATCTCGGCCAGGCTGGCCTCCAGGTCGCGGCGATCGGTCATGCGGCGAGCGTAACGCCCGCTGCAAGCCGCCCTGCAAGGGCTTCGCAGGCTTGTAACGAAAGCCACGAGTGGAAGTATCTCTGCCGTATCCCACCAAGGAGGGTCACATGTCCACGCTCTCCGATGCCCACCACTTCCGGAAGACCGTGGCGGGCATCTGCATGTTCCTCGCGCCGGCCCTGTTCCTGGTCAGCGCGATCCTCGCTCCCTCGTCGAAGAACAACGCGGGAGACATCCTCAACGCCGTCGCCGCCAACCCGGACCGGTTCTACCAGTCCACGGTGGTCGGCATCGTCGCCACCGTCCTCCTCGTCCCCGCGCTGCTGGGCCTGATGCACATGCTGCGCGAGCGCGAGGTCGCCCTCGGGCACCTGGGCGGCGGGCTCGCGCTGCTCGGCTCTCTCGTCCTGATGCTGTTCTGGGGCGTGGCGCTGATGCAGTGGCAGATGGTGCGCGGAGCGGGCGACAGGACGCAGATGACGTCCCTGCTGGACCGCTTCATGCACACGACGGGCACCCAGGTGTTCCTGTTCCTCGGCCTCGCTCTCACGATCGGTCTGGTCGTGCTGGCGCTGGGGCTGTGGCGGGCACGCGCGGTGCACTGGTCGATCGCCGGGGCGCTGGCCGCCGGGGCGGTCGTCCTGCAGGCCGGTTTCTTCGTCGGCAACGAGGCCGCGTACTTCATCGTGGCCTCGGCGATCCTGTTCGTCGCGCTCGCGACGATGGGGCGGATGGTGCTGACGGAGACCGACGAGGCCTGGGAGCACACCCCGGAAAATCCGGGGTTCAAGACAGCGCCCAGCCACTGACCGGGTAACCGGGGCCCGCCGGTGGCGGGCCCCTCCCGGTCTCGTTACCCGCCGAGGATCTCGACCGCGACGGCCGCGACCTCGGTGGGGGTGCGCCCGACGCGCACGCCCTTGGCCTCCAGGGCCTCGGCCTTCGCGGCCGCGGTGCCCTTGGAGCCCGACACGATGGCGCCGGCGTGGCCCATCGTCTTGCCCGGGGGGGCGGTGAAGCCGGCGATGTAGCCCACGACCGGCTTGGTCACGTTCTCGGCGATGAAGTCGGCGGTGCGCTCCTCGGCGTCGCCGCCGATCTCGCCGCACATGACGATCAGCTCCGTCTCGTCGTCCTCCTGGAACAGGGAGATGACGTCGATGAAGTCCGATCCCACGATGGGGTCTCCGCCGATCCCCACGATCGACGAGTTGCCGAAGCCGCGCTGGGCGATCTCGTAGCCGATCTGGTAGGTCAGCGTCCCGGAGCGCGACACGATCCCGACGTTGCCCTCGGAGAAGAAGGAGGCGGGGATGATCCCTACGTTCGCCTTGCCCGGAGAGAGCACGCCCGGGCAGTTGGGGCCGATCAGGCGGGTGGAGCCGCGGCGCAGGTGCGTGTAGACGCGCAGCATGTCGTGGGCGGGGATGCCCTCGGTGATGCAGATGACGGTGTCGATCCCCGCGTCGGCGGCCTCGAGGATCGAGTCGGCGGCGAACCGCGGCGGGACGAACACCATCGCCGTGTTGGCGCCGGCCTGCGAAACCGCGTCGTGGACGGTGTCGTAGATCGGCACGCCCTCGACGTCCTGACCCGCCTTGCCGGGCGTTACCCCGGCCACGAGGTCGGTCCCGTAGCTGCGGTTGTTGAGGCCGTGGAAGGTGCCCTCGCGGCCCGTGAGGCCGGTCACGACCAGCTTGGTGTCGCGGTCGACCAGGACGCTCATCGCGCGGCCGCCAGCTCGACGACCTTCGCCGCGGCCTCGTCCATCGTGGCCACGACCGTGACGTTGGGCAGGTCGGCCTCGGCCAGCAGCGCGCGGCCCTCCTCCTCGTTGGTCCCGTTGAGGCGGACCACGAAGGGGACGGTCGGCTTGACCTGGGCGAAGGCCTCGATCAGCCCGCGGGCCACCTCGTCGCAGCGTGTGATCCCGCCGAAGATGTTGAACAGCACGGCCTTGACCTTCTCGTCGGACAGGATGACCTCCACCGCGTCCACGATCGCCTCGGCCTTCGAGCCGCCGCCGGCGTCCAGGAAGTTCGCGGGCGAGCCCCCGGCCTGGGCCACGACGTCCAGCGTGGACATGACCAGCCCGGCGCCGTTGCCCAGGATCCCGATGTCACCGTCGAGCTTGACGTAGGTCAGCCCGCGCTCCTTGGCCATCCGCTCCTGGGGGTCGTCGGCGGAGGAGTCGGCCAGCTGCTCGTTCTCGGGATGGCGGAAGAGGCTGTTGCCGTCCAGCGTGACCTTGGCGTCCAGCGCCATCACCGACCGGTCGCCGGTGACGATCAGCGGGTTGACCTCCACCAGCATGGCCTCCTCGGCGATGAAGGCGTCGTACAGGCGGGCCAGCAGCGCGCCGACGGGGCGCACCACGTCGGCGTCCACCCCAGCCTCGAAGCACAGCCGCCGGCCGTGGAAGTCCTGGAAGCCGAGCAGCGGGTCCACGTGCAGGCGCGCGATCGCGGAGGGGTCCTCCTCCGCCACCGCCTCGATGTCCATGCCGCCCCGGGTGGAGAGCATCAGCAGCGGGGCCTTGGCCGAGCGGTCGAACACGATCGACGCGTAGTACTCGGACGCGATGTCCGAGGCGCGCTCGATCCAGACCTCGTGCACGGTGTGGCCGCGGATGTCCATGCCCAGGATGGCCTCGGCGTGCTCGCGGGCCTCGTCCTCGGAGTTGGCCACCTTGATGCCGCCGGCCTTGCCGCGGCCACCGATCTGGACCTGCGCCTTGACCACGCAGGGAAAGCCGATCTCGCGCGCGCGCTCGACCGCTTCCTCCACCGTGGAGGCCGGTGCGCCGTCGGGAACGGGAACGCCGTGACGGGCGAAAAGCTGCTTGCCCTGGTACTCGAGGAGGTCCACGGCGCGGCACCCTAGCGCGGCGGTGTCGCATAATGCCGCGTCCATGCCGTTGCCAAAGAAGATCGAATGGGTGACCTTCGACGTCTATGGGACCCTCATCGACTGGGAGTCCGGCGCGTACGACGCCTTCACCAAGGAGGCCGCGCGCGACGGCTTCACGATCGACCGCGACGAGCTGATCCGGCTCTTCCACGAGATTCAGATCGAGATCCAGTCCGGCTCCTACGAGCTCTACGCCGAGGTCCTGCGCCGCACGGCGGTGCGGATCGCCAAGGAGCTCGGTTGGCCGCTGGAGCCCTCGCGCTCGGGCTTCCTGCCCGACTCCGTCCCCATGTGGCCGCCCTTCAAGGAGACCAACGCCCAGCTCGACCGCTTCGCCAAGAAGTTCAACATCGGGCTGGTGTCGAACATCGACGACAAGCTCCTGGGGCTGACGCGCCGCCACTTTCGCACCGACTTCGACCTCGTGGTCACCGCGCAGCAGGTCCGCTCCTACAAGCCGGACCCCGCGCACTTCACCGAGGCCGAGCGGCGCATCGGCGGCAAGCGCGGCTGGGTCCACGTGGCCCAGAGCTACTACCACGACGTCGAGCCCTGCCTGAAGAAGAAGATCCCCGTCGTGTGGGTCAACCGCCACAAGGAGAAGCTCGAGCCCGGCCAGAAGCAGCCGACGGCCGAGGTGGCGAACCTGCGCGAAGCGGCGAAGCTGCTCGGCGCCCTGTAGGAGGCGCCGCCGGCCGTGCGCGCGGTCGCCGTCCACGAGGACGTCATCGTCGTCGTCTCGCAGGTCTGGCAGACCACCTGCACGGCCATCCGGGCGGGCGGCGAGGGGTTCCTGGTCGACTCGCCGGTGCTCCCGGCCGAGCTGGAGGCGCTCCCGGCGCTGCTGGAGCAGTCGGGCTTTCCGGTCAGCGGACTGCTGGCCACCCACGGCGACTGGGACCACGTCCTCGGGCGCTTCGCCTTCCCCGAGGCCGCGCTGGGGGTGGCCGAGACCACGGCCGCACGCCTGCGGGCCGAGCCGGGCGACGCGGCGCTCGCCGTGCGCGAGTTCGACGCCGAGTGGTACCTGAAGCGACAGCGCCCGCTGACGCTGGGGGACGTGCAGGCCCTGCCCGTCCCCGGCCACGTCGAGGTGGGCAACCGCGAGCTGGAGCTGCACCCGGCCGAGGGCCACACGGTGGACGGCATGGCGGTGCTCGCGCCCTGGGCCGGTGTTCTGTGCGCGGGCGACTACCTGTCCCCGGTCGAGGACCCCGAGGTCGAGTCGCGCGACGCCTACCTGGCCACGCTGCGCCGCCTGCGGCCGCTGGTGGAGCGCGCGGAGACCGTCGTCCCGGGCCACGGCGAGCCGCTCTCGCGCGAGCGCGCGCTGGAGATCCTCGCGGCCCACGAGGCCGCGCTCGGCGTCAGTCCAGCCTGATCCCGATGAACACGTCGCGCAGCGGAGGCTCGGTCTTCGTGAACTCGGAGAACCCGGCGTCGCGGTAGAGGGCGAGCGCCGCCTCGTTGTCCTCCGTCACGTCGAGCTCGACGCGCCGGCACTCGCGCGCGCGGGCGCGCTCCAGAGTGAGACCGACCAGCGCCGCGGCCACCCCGCGCCGCCGGGCGGCGGGAGCGACGTAGAGATCCTCCAGCCAGCAGTCCGGAGCCGCCATCCACACGCTGTGGCGGAAGCGCAGCTGGGCCACGGCCGCGGGGGGCGCGTCCTGGTCGGGCGAGCCGAGCAGGAACTCGGTGTCGGTGGTCTCCATCAGGCGCTCGACGGAGGCCAGGATCGAGTTGTCCGAGGGCCAGTCGCGTCCGTAGTGGTCGCGGAACTCGACCATCAGCCGCGCCACGATCTCAGCCTCGGAGGGGTCGGCCAGCCACACCGTCGCGCTCATCGGCGGGGAAGCTACTGGGCGGGCTGGGCGGCCGCGTCCTTGGCCGCCATCAGGTCCATGTCGGCTGCGGCCATCAGGGCCTGCGCGTCCATCTCGGGCTGGATCTCCGCCACTCCGTAGCGCAGCGCAAGTTTGCGCCCTCCGATCGCCGCCACGTGGCGGGCGACGGCCTCGGCGATGCGGTCCACCACCACCAGCGCCTGTTCGCGCCCGGTGGAGGGCAGCAGCACCGCGAACTCGTCGCCGCCCCAGCGGAAGCACAGGTCGGGGTCGCGGATCTCCGAGCGCAGGATGCGCGCGACGGCCGCGAGCGCGTCGTCGCCTGCGTCGTGGCCGAAGCCGTCGTTGATCGACTTGAACCCGTCGACGTCGAGCATCACCATCGACAACGGCCTCGCGTAGCGGTTTGTCAGCGCGATGTGACTGGCGAGCGACTCGGTGAAGGCCCGCCTGTTGCCCAGTCCGGTCAGCTCGTCGGTGCGCGCCAGTGACTCCGCCTTGTCGCGCTGGCGGTCGAGGGCCGTGGCCAGTGCCCGGGTCGTGCGTGCATAGAGCAGCGTCATGACCGCCAGGAACGCGAGGACGAGTGCCGCGACGAATCCCTCGACGAGATGGCGCCCTCGCGGGTGCTGCAGCGCGCCGAGCCCGATGCACAGGAGCACCATGACGCTCACGAGCGGGAGCACGCGGCTCGGCGGA
>JAWVFR010000003.1:0-7179 GCA_033855845.1 Solirubrobacteraceae bacterium | reverse complement strand
TGTCGTCGTCTCCTTTGTCCACTCCTTCGGGTCTTCTCGCTGGTATGCGGCTACGCGGCCGCCACGCACTATTCCCCCCGAGGGGGGAGGAGAAGAAGGCGAAGGTCGAGACGGTGCGACATGCGAGTGGTCAGGGTACCAGCACGACCTTGCCCACGTTTCGGCGCTCGGCGATCATGCGGTGGGCTTCCGGGGCGCGGTCGAAGGGGAAGGCCTCGGCTACCACGGGCTCGATCGTGCCGTCGTCCATGAGTGCCTTGAGGGGCTCGATCCAGGGGTCGAGCGTCTTGCGGTCGTCCCACAGGCTCAGCATGTTCAGGCCGATCACGGCCTTGGACTCCGACATCTGCTTGATGAGGTTGAAGCGGGGCATCCGCACCACGGTGCGCAGGGCGGCGGTCACGCTGCGGCGCTCGCCGGATGTGACCGCGGAGGCGCCGAAGGCGACGAGGCGGCCCCCGGGGCGCAGCAGGTTGTAGCTGCGGCGGAAGGACGGCCCTCCGATGGCGTCCATGACCAGGTCGAAGGGCGGCAGGCCCTTCTCCCAGCCGCCGCGGGTGTAGTCCAGCGGGCGCTCGCAGCCCAGCTCGCGCAGGACCGCGTGCTTGCCGGGGGACGCGGTGCCCCACATCTCGCCTCCGTGGCGGCGGCCGATCTGCAGCGCGGCGATCCCCACGCCGCCGGCCGCGGCGTGCACGAGCACCCGCTCGCCGGGCTGCAGCGTGCCGTAGCGGACGAGACCGGCCCAGGCGGTGGTGTAGTTGACCGGCAGCGCGGCGCCCTGCTCGAAGGACAGGCGGTCGGGCAGCGGGATCGTGTCGCTCGCGCTCACCAGGACCCGCTCCGCATAGCCCCCGAAGCGCGTGCCCGCCATCACCCGGTCGCCCTCCGCCAGGCCGTCCACGCCCGGCCCGACGGCGCTCACCACGCCGGCCACCTCGTAGCCGACCACGCAGGGCGGCTTGGGCGCGTCCGGATAGAGGCCAATGCGCGCCATGGTGTCGGCGAAGTTGATCCCCGCCGCCTTGACGTCGACCAGCACCTGCTTGTCGCCGGGCGGGCCCGGGTCCGGGCGCTCCTGCACCTGCAGCACGTCGGGCGGCCCGTGCTTGGTGATGACGACCGCCCGCATTGCGGGGCAGCCTATCCGGCTCAGGGCACGTCTGCGGCGGCCTCGGGCCTGCGCCGGAAGAACTCGCGCCCGGTGGGGCTGAAGCGCCAGAAGAGCATCAGGATCGCCCCCATCACCAGGAAGCCGAGCCCAATGATGAGCGGCGGGCCGAGGCCGAGCCAGCTCGTGCCCGAGGTCGAGTTCTCGGGCTTGCTGAGGTCGATGCACGACTTCACGAAGACGAAGCCGAGGATCAGACCGCCCAGCGTCGGGCCGACGCCCATCAGCAGGAAGTTCTTGACGCTGCGGAACAGCTGGCGGCGGTAGTAGATCGTGCAGGCGAAGCCGGTCAGGCCGTAGTAGAAGGAGATCATCAGGCCGAGGGCGGCGATCGAGTCGAACAGGATGTTCTCCGAGACGACCGTCAGGCCCACGAACCACACGATCGACACGGCGCCCATGGTCAGGGTCGAGGTGCTCGGGGTCAGATAACGCGGGTGGACCTTGCCGAAGGTCGCCGGCAGCGCCCGGGAGCGCGCCATCGAGAGCGACGTACGGGCGGTGGGCAGGATGGTGGTCTGGGTCGAGGCCGCCGCCGACGTGAGCACGGCGATGATCAGGATCTTGTCCAGCGGGGACCCGAACACCTCCTTGCCCAGCACGCTGAGCACGTCGTCGGCGTTCTTGATCAGGACGTCCGGGCCGGAGAAGGCCTGGGCGGCGACCGCGACGCTGACGTAGATCAGGACGAGGACGATCGTGCTCATGATCGCGGCCTTGCCCGGCCCCTCGTTGGAGTTCTTCGACTCCTCGTTGACCGTCACCCCGGAGTCCCACCCCCAGTAGATGAAGACCCCCAGCAGCACTCCGTTGGTGAGCGCGCTGAAGGAGTCGAACTCGAACGGCGACAGCCACGCGAAGTCGGGCTTGACCGAGGTGGCGGGCGCGTCCCCGCTGTAGACCTTGACCAGCGCGACCACGACGAACACCGCCAGGGTCACGATCTCCGCGCCCAGCAGGAAGTACTGGCTGCGGGCGGACAGCTCGATGCCGATGTAGCAGATGGCCGTCATCACGACGATCCACACCACGCCCACGCCGGTCACGGCGGCGGTCGAGGCCGCGGCGCTGTCCCAGCCCATCAGCAGGAACGAGTAGAGGCCCGCGATCTGCGCGAGGTTGGCCATGACGATGATGTCGGCGACGATGATCGCCCAGCCGCCCAGCCATCCCGCCGAGGGCCCCATGGCCCTCGTGACCCAGGAGAAAGTGGTGCCGCAGTCCGGGTCCGCGCGGTTGAGGTAGTAGTAGGCCGACGCGATCAGCAGCATCGGTACGAACGAGACCCACATGACCGCGGGCGCGCCCAGGCCGACGCCCGAGACGGCGGCGATCAGGCCGAGCGTCGCGGCCAGGCTGTAGCCGGGCGCGGTGGACGCGACGCCGATGACCAGGTTGGAGAGGTAGCCCAGCGCCCCGGTCTTCAGGCCCTTCTCCCCGGGGGCCGATCCGGGGGGCTGCTGGGGGCCGCCGGCCGGGGTGGATGCGCTCTCCATCGCGGGCAGCCTAGGGCGGACTCACGCCTGAGTCCAGGGGACTTGTCCAGTTAGGCGTGCGCGGCGTCGGGCGATTAGCCGCGCCGCTCGACCTCGACGGAGCGCGCGTCGGCGAACCCGTCCAGCGCCAGAATCTCGTCCAGGACCGCACCGGGAACCGGGGCATCGGTGGTGATCGCCATCGCCGCCAGACCGGCGTCGTCGCCCTCCGCCTGGCGGCCCACGGCCATCGAGACGATGTTGATGCCGTGGGTCCCGAAGACCGTGCCGACGTTGCCCACCATGCCGGGGACGTCGGAGTAGCGCAGCAAGGTGATGTGGCCCTCCAGCTGGATGTTGAAGCGCTGGCCCCAGGCCTCGAGCAGATGCGGGCGGTGGCGGCGGCCGATCGTCGTCCCCACGACGCGGACCTGCTCGTCCCCGCTGACCACGGTGACACGCAGCAGGTCGGTGAAGTCGCGCGCGCTGGTGCGCTTGGTCTCGGACACGTCGATGCCGCGCTCCTCGGCCAGGCTGGGGGCGTTGACGAGGTTGACCTCCTCCTCGGTGTGGCCGGCCAGGATGCCCTTGAGGACCGCCAGCGACAGCAGCCGGGTGTCGCGCTCGGCCATGCGGCCCAGCAGCTCGACCTCCACGCGGTCGACCGAGGAGGCCTCGGCCAGCGCCATCCCGATGCGTCCCAGCTGCTCGCACAGCGGGACGAACGGCCCCAGCACCTCCATGTCCTCGGGCGCGACCGCCGGGATGTTCACCGCGGTGGTGACCACGCCGCCGGTGAGCGCGGCCACGACCTGCTCGGCGGTCTGGATGCCGGCGCGGTCCTGGGCCTCGGCGGTCGAGGCCCCCAGGTGCGGCGTGACCACGACGTTGTCGTAGCCGTCGAACAGCGGATGGTCGGTGATGGGCTCCTGGGCAAAGACATCGAGCGCCGCGCCGCCGACCTTCCCGGAGTCGATGGCGTCCTTGAGGTCGGCGTCGACGATCAGCTCCCCGCGCGCGCAGTTGATGACGCGCACGCCGTCGCGCATCTTCGCGAAGGCCTCCGCGTCCAGCCAGCCCTGGGTGTCGGGCGTGCGGGGCAGGTGGAGGGTGATGAAGTCGGCGCGGGCGTAGAGGTCGTCGGAGGACTCGGCCTGCTCGACCCCGACCTCGCGGAAGCGCTCGGCGGACACGAAGGGGTCGAAGGCCAGCACGTTCATCCCGAAGCCCTTGGCTCGCTGGGCCACCAGCTGGCCGATGCGCCCGAAGCCCAGGACGCCCAGGGTCTTCTCGTACAGCTCGGCACCGCCGAGCTGGGAGCGCTCCCAGCGGCCGGCGATCAGCGAGGCGTGCGCCCGCGGCACGTTGCGGGCCAGCGCGAGCATCAGCGCCATCGTGTGCTCCGCCGCGGCCACGATGTTGGACTGGGGCGCGTTGGCCACCACGATGCCGCGCTTGGTGGCAGCCTCGACGTCCACGTTGTCCACGCCGATCCCGGCCCGCCCCACCACCCGCAGGCGCTGCGCGCGGGCGATCAGGTCGGCGGTGACCTGGGTGGCGGAGCGGATCAGCAGGCCGTCGTAGTCGCCGATGCGCTCCTGCAGCTGCTCCGGTGTCCAGTCGACTCCCACGTCGACGTCGAAGCCGTGCTGGCGCAGCAGGTCGACGCCGGCGTCGGCGATCGGCTCCGCGACCAGGACCTTGGGCGCGTCCGTCGTCACGCGCTCGACGCAGCGACCGGCACCCCGGCCTCGGCGAACACCCGCTGGGCGGCGGCGACGCCGGACCCCAGCTCCACCTCGGCGCCCAGCTCGTGCAGGACCAGCTCCAGCCCGGCGAGGATCGTCAGCACGTCGAAGGCGCCGAAGTAGCCGCAGTGGGCGATCCGCAGGATCTTCCCCTTGAGCTGGGACTGGCCGCCGTTGGCCGTGATGCCGCGCTCGCGCAGCAGGCCGGGCACCTTGCCGCCGTCGATGGACTCCGGCAGCTCCAGCGCCGTGACCACGGTCGAGCGCTCGTCGGGGTCCCCATACAGCTCCAGCCCCATCCCCTGGACCCCGGCGCGAGCGGCGCGCCCGAGCAGGTCGTGACGGGCCAGGACGTTCGGGAGCCCCTCGGCCTCGATCAGGTCCAGCGCGGCGTCCAGCGCGCGCAGCAGCGTGACCGCGGGCGTGAACGGCGTGGCGCCCTTGCGCTGCTCGGCGGCGGCGCGGTTCCAGTCCAGGTAGTAGCGCCCGGCGGGCTGGGCGGCGGCGCGGTCCAGCGCGCGCTGGGAGGCGGACACGAAGGCCAGGCCCGGAGGGCTCATCAGCGCCTTCTGGGAGCCGGTCACGACCACGTCGATGCCCCAATCGTCCTGGCGCAGCTCGGCGGCGCCGAGGCCGGAGATGGCGTCGACGACCAGCATGGCGTCGTGGGCCCGGGCGGTCTCGGCCAGCGCGCGCACGTCGTGCACCACGCCCGTCGAGGTCTCCGAGAGGGTCGCGTAGACCAGGTCGACGTCCGGGCGCTCCGCGAGCAGCCGGTCCACCTCGCCCGCGTCCAGGCGAGTGCCCCAGCCGGGCTCGTGGCGCACGACGTCGGCCTCGTAGGCCTCCCCCAGCTCGATCCAGCGCTCGCCGAACTTGCCGCCGGCGCAGGCCAGGATCGCCTGGCCCGGGCGCACCAGGTTGGAGACGGCGGAGTCCATGGCGGCCGTGCCGCTGCCGGTCAGCACCAGGATGTCGTTGCGCGTGGCGAACAGCGCGGGCAGCCGCTGCAGGACGCGCGCGAACAGCGCGTCGAAGGCGGGGGCGCGGTGGTAGACCACCGGCTCGGCCATGGCGGCGAGGACGCTCGGCGGCAGCGGCGTGGGGCCGGCCGTCATGAGGTAGTCCTTGATGAAGGGGTTCGTGCCCGGCATCGGAGCCGGACGATAGCGGGAACGTGCCCACTGTCCTGGATCGGGGTCGCATACCGACCTCAGGGCAGGACAGTGGTCACTTCCGGCCGCGCTCGAAGGCCCGGCTGAGCTCGTTGCGCAGCTCTTCGGAGGTCGCGATCGCGATGGCCCAGGCGATGATCGCCGCGACCCCTAGGACCACCCCGAGGATGCCCAGCACCATGCCCGCGTGGACCCGGCCGCGGTACTCGGGACCCTCCCCCGCGTCGGCCCGGCGCCGGCCCTCGCGGCCCAGCACCCAGGCCATCACCGAGCAGGGCAGGTTGAAGATGAAGACCAGGCCGAAGCCGGACGGGAAGACGAAGAGGATCAGCCCGCCGATGCCGGCGATCAGCGACCACCGGGCCGAGGCGTTGGTGCTCCCGGGACGCGCCTGGGCGGGGACGGGAGGCGCCGCCGGCGCCGGCGCGGTCGGCGCCGGCCACGCCGGGTCCACGGCGGTGGGGGCGAAGTGCGGCGGAGGCGCCGCGCCCGGGGCCTGCGGCGGAAGCCACTCGACGGGCTCCGGCTCGTCCACGCTCAGAACTCGGTGTCGATCCAGTCCATCATCGAGCGCAGCTCCTTGCCCTCGCGCTCGACCTGATGGTTCGCCTGCTCGGCGCGCATACGCTTGAAGTTCTCCTGGCCCGCGCGGTTCTCGGCGATCCACTCGCGAGCGAAGGTGCCGTCCTGGATCTCGGTCAGCGCCTGGCGCATGGCGTCGCGCGTGGGCTGGCCGATGATGCGCGGGCCCCGGGTGAGGTCTCCGTACTCGGCGGTGTTGGAGATCGAGTAGCGCATGCCGCTGATCCCCTTCTCGTACATCAGGTCCACGATCAGCTTCACCTCGTGGAGGCACTCGAAGTACGCGAGCCGCGGGTCGTAGCCGGCGTCGACCAGGGTCTCGTAGCCCGCCTGCACCAGCTCGCTCACACCGCCGCACAGAACGGCCTGCTCGCCGAAGAGGTCGGTCTCGGTCTCCTCGCGGAAGCTCGTCTCGATCACGCCGCCGCGCGTGCAGCCGATGCCCTTCGCGTAGGCGAGGGTCATGTCGAGCGCGTTGCCGGTGGCGTCCTGGTGCACCGCGGCCAGGCCGGGCACGCCGTTGCCCTCCTGGTACTGGCGCCGGACGAGGTGCCCCGGGCCCTTGGGGGCGACGAGGCCGACATCGACCTCCGGGCCCGGCTTGATCTCCTCGTAGTGGACGCTGAAGCCGTGGGCGAACAGCAGCAGGTTGCCGGGCGCCACACCGTCGCGGATGTCGGACTCCCAGACGTCGTGCTGGCGCTCGTCGGGCAGCAGGACCATGATCACTTCGCCCTCGCTTGCGGCGTCGGCGATGGAGGCGACCCGCAGGCCCTCGGCGCGTGCCTTCTCGACGGAGTCTGAGTCGGAGCGAAGCCCTACGACCACGTCGACGCCGGAGTCGCGCAGGTTGAGGGCGTGCGCGTGGCCCTGCGAGCCGTAACCGAGGATGGCGACGGTCTTGCCGTCGAGGTGGGAGAGGTCTGCGTCCTTGTCGTGGATCATGCGGCGGGAGGCTATCGAGAGGCAGGCTTAGACTCCCGGCCGTGGCGTTCTGCTCTAACTGCGGGGCCCAGAATCCGGACGGC
>JAWVFR010000002.1:0-33497 GCA_033855845.1 Solirubrobacteraceae bacterium | reverse complement strand
TGGGCGTGTCGCCCTCGTACATGTAGGTGGCGACGTAGTCGAACAGCAGGGAGGACGCGAACGGCGACGCGGTCGGCGTCTCCACCTCCACCAGCGACAGCTCGCGGCGGTGCAGCTTGGTCAGCAGTTCCTGCAGCCCCGGGAGGTCGAGCACGTCGCGCAGGCACTCGCGATACGTCTCCAGGACGACCGGGAAGTCGCCGTAGCGCCGAGCCACCTCCAGCAGGGTCTGGGCCTTCAGGCGCTGCTGCCACAGGGGGGTGCGGCGGCCGGGGTAGGCGCGCGGGATCAGCAGCGAGCGCGCGGCGTTCTCGCGAAAGCGCGCGCCGAACAGCGCGCTGCCGCCCAGCTCGCCGACCACGCGGTCCTCCACCTCGTCGGGCTCCACCATGACCAGCTCCGCCCCGGGCGGCTCGTCGGCGTCGGGGAGGTGGACGATGATCCCGTCGTCGGACCAGATCGCGTCGGACTCCAGGCCGTACTCGTCGCGGATCCGGGCGCTCAGGGCCAGCCCCCAGGCGGCGTGGATCCGCCCGCCGTAGGGAGACAGGATGCACAGCCGCCAGTCGCCGATCTCGTCGCGGAAGCGCTCGATCACGATCGTCCGGTCGCTGGGCACCACGCGCGTGGCCTCCTGCTGCTCGCGCAGCAACGCCAGAAGGTTCTTCGCGGCCCGCTCGTCCAGGTCGTAGTCGCGCTCGAGCACCTCGGCCGGCTGGTCGACCGCCCAGCGCGAGAACGCGCCGATCGCCTCGCCCAGCTCCTTCGGGCGCCCGACGCCGTCGCCGCGCCAGAAGGGCACCGCCCCCGGGGCGCCCGGGGCGGGGGTGACGATCACGCGGTCGCGGCCGATCTCCTCGATGCGCCAGGTGGTGGCGCCGAGCAGGAAGGTCTGGCCGGGGCGCGCCTCGTAGACCATCTCCTCGTCCAGCTCGCCCACCCGGCGGCCGTCGGGGAGGGTGACCGCGAACAGGCCGCGGTCGGGGATGGTGCCGGCGTTGGTGACGGCCAGGCGCCCGGCGCCGGGGCGCGGACGGATCGTCCCGGCGACCCGGTCCCACACGATCCGCGGGCGCAGGTCGCCGAACTCCGACGACGGGTAGCGCCCGTCGAGCATGTCCAGGACGTTCTCCAACTGGGGGCGCGGCAGGTCGGCGAACGAGTGCGTGCGGGTGACCAGCGCGTAGAGCTCGTCGACCGCCAGCGGCTCGGGCGCGCTCGCCGCGATGGCGACGACCTGCTGGGCGAGGACGTCGAGCGGGTTGCGCGGGACGACGGTCGGCTCGATCGCCCCCTCGCGCATGCGCTTGACCACGACCGCGCACTCCAGGAGGTCGGCGCGGAACTTGGGGAAGATCCGGCCCTTGGACACGTCGCCCACGTTGTGGCCGGCGCGGCCGATGCGCTGCAGGCCGCGCGACACGGACTTGGGGGACTCGACCTGCAGCACGAGGTCCACGGCGCCCATGTCAATGCCCAGCTCCAGCGAGGAGGTGGCCACGAGGCAGGGAAGGTCGCCGGACTTGAGCATCTCCTCCACGACCAGGCGCTCCTCGCGGGCCAGGGAGCCGTGGTGTGCGCGCGCGATCTCCTGCTCCGCGAGCTCGTTGAGGCGCAGGGCGAGGCGCTCGGCGCCGCGGCGGTTGTTGACGAAGACGATCGTGGAGCGGTGCTCCTGCACCAGCTTCAGCAACTCGGGGTAGATCGCCGGCCAGATGGAGCGCCGCGTCGCCTCGCCGCCGCCGAGCGGGTCGAGCTCGGCGCCGGCGTCCGGCTCCACCATCGACTCGACGGGGACGTGGATCTTGAGGTCCAGCTCCTTGCGCATCCCGGCGTCCACGACCGTGCAGGTGCGCTGCGGGCCGACCAGGAAGCGGGCCACCTCCTCCAGCGGGGACTGGGTGGCGGAGAGCCCGATGCGCTGGAGCGGGCGGTCGGCGTTGGCCTCCAGGCGCTCGAGCGTCAGGGCGAGGTGCGCGCCGCGCTTGGTCTGGGCGACGGCGTGGATCTCGTCCACGATCACCCACTCGGCGCCGGTCAGGATCTTGCGCGCCTGGCTGGTCAGCATCAGGTAGAGAGACTCGGGCGTGGTGATGAGCACGTCCGGCGGGTGGCGGCGCATGGCCGCGCGGTCGCGCTGCGGGGTGTCGCCGGTGCGGATCCCGACCGTGATGTCCGAGCCGATCCCCTTCAGCGGCGCGCGCAGGTTGCGCTCGATGTCGTAGGAGAGGGCCTTCAGCGGGGAGACGTAGACCAGCCGCGTCCGCCGCTCGCCCTCGGGCAGCGGATCGGCCGCCAGGCGGTCGAGCCCCCACAGGAACGCGGCCAGCGTCTTGCCCGATCCCGTGGGCGCCGAGAGCAGCACGTTCTCCCCGCTCGCGATGGCGGGCCAGGCCTGCTCCTGCGCGGGAGTCGGAGCCTCGAAGGCGCCGGCGAACCAGTCCCGGACGCGGGGTGTGAACGCGGACAGAGGCACCTCATCCAGGATAGGGCTCCAATCCACCCAGCTCCCGGGCGCGCAGGAAGACGGCGTCCATCATCGGCTCGGTCAGCTTGCCCGTGAACGTGTTCTGCTGGGAGGGGTGGAAGCTGCCCAGCAGGACGTGGCCGCCGACCTCGGTCTCGGCGGCGTGGCCGAACTTCGGCCGGGGGCGTGGGATCTGCGCGCCGCGGGCCGCGAGCAGGCGCAGGGCCGCGTCCCAGGCGAAGCTCCCCAGGCACACGATCACGCGGACGCGGGGCAGCAGGTCGAGCTCGGCATCGCTCCAGGGCAGGCAGTTGTCGCGCTCCTGCGGCGTCGGCTTGTTGGCCGGGGGCGCGCAGCGCACCGCGGCGGTGATCCAGCAGTCGCGCAGGCGCAGGCCGTCGTCGCGCGCCACCGAGGTCGGCTGGTTGGCGAAGCCGGTCCGGTACAGCGAGGCGAACAGCCAGTCGCCGCTGCGGTCGCCGGTGAACACCCGCCCGGTGCGGTTTCCGCCGTGCGCGGCCGGGGCGAGGCCGAAGACGAAGACGCGCGCCTCGGGGTCGCCGAAGCCCGGCACCGGCCGTCCCCAGTACTCCTGGTCCGCGAACGAGGCGCGCTTCTCGCGCGCCACCAGCTCGCGCCAGGCCACCAGCCGCGGGCAGCGTCGGCAGTGCGTGACCTGCTCCTCCAGCGCGGCCAGCGCGGCGGGGCCGCCGGGGCTCACCGCTGCGCGTCGGGGGAGACCAGCCCGAAGATCAGCCGCTGGATCAGGGGCTCGAGCTCGCGGACGTCCCCGGGGTCGCCGCGGCGCAGCTGACGCGAGGCCAGCTCGCCCACCGCGCCGACGATCGCGTAGGAGTCGTGCGGGGACGCGAAGCGGGGCATCGTTCCCTTGCGCGCCGCGGCCGCGTTCTCGGAGTCGATCGCGGCGGCGAAGGCGGCGAAGACGTTGTCGCGGCGCTCGGCTCCGCGCTCCCCGGCGCCGATGATCTCGACCAGCAGCGTCTGGGACTCGTAGGGGTGGGCGGCCAGCATGTCCAGGAAGGCGCGGGCGCCGGCCCGCATGCGCTCGCGCGGGTCGTCCCCGGCGGCCGTGGTGGCGCGGGCCATCTCCATCAGGACCTCGCCCGCGGCGGCGTCGAAGAGCGCCAGGATGCACTCCTCCTTGTTGGCGAAGTGCTCGTAGAACGTGGCCTTCGACATCCCGGCCTCGCGGGCGATCGACTCGGCGCTCGCCTCGGCATAGCCCGCGCGCGCGAAGACGGCCGCCGCCGCTTCGAACAGGCGATCGCGCTGAACCGATTGCCTGACCTCGAGCGGCGGGGCGTGCCTCCCCCTGGGTACGGCAGCCCGCTCCGCCATGAGGGCCGAGTCTAGACGCCGTATGGCAGTCTCAGCGCCGTGAGCACGGCCTTCCGCGACGCGCTCGCCGCCCTCGCGGCCTCGCGCGCGCTGGTGTGGGCGGTGGGCGTGACGGCGTTCGCGACCTACGGGACGCGCGACCCCCGGGTCCCCCACCTGGGCACGGTGGCGGACGCCCTGGCCGCTCCGATCTCGCGCTGGGACTCCGTGCACTTCCAGGCCATCGCCGCCCACGGGTACCAGCACTCCGAGCAGCTCGCCTTCTTCCCGCTCTACCCGCTGCTGGCGCGCGTCGCCGGCTGGCTGACCGGCTCGCTGCTCGTCGGTGGGGCGCTGGTGTCCATGCTCGCCTTCCTGGCCGGCCTGTGGTTCGTGCGCCGGCTGGCGGAGCTGGAGATCGGCCCCGATGCGGCCCGCCGGACGGTCTGGCTGCTGGCCTTCTTCCCTGCGGCCGTGTTCTTCTCGGCCTTCTACACCGAGGCGCTCTTCCTCGCGCTGACCGCCGGCGCGGTCTACCTGGCGCGTACCGGGCGCTTCGCCGCCGCGTGCGCGCTGGGGGCACTGGCCTCGGCCACGCGCAACACCGGCGTCCTGGTGGCCGTGCCGATCGCGCTGCTCTACCTGTACGGACCGCGCGGCGCAGGGACCCCACCCACCCCGGGGAGGTCCTGGCGCGCGCGAATTCGCCCCCGCTACCCGGTGCGCGCCGACTTCGCCTGGCTGGCGCTGGTCCCCGCCGGCCTGGTCGCGTACTCGCTCTACCAGTGGCTGAAGTGGGACGACCCGCTGGCCACGTGGCACGTCCAGACCTTCTGGAGCCGCGGGTTCCACGGTCCGTTCAGCGCCGTCTGGTACGCGATCCCCAAGACCTTCGAGGCCGCCGGAGAGCTGTTCACCGGCTCCCATGACACCTTCGAGTCGCCGGTGGCCAAGCTCGCGCTGTTCGGCTCGCTCGCCCTGGCCGCGGTGGCCACGGTCGGGATCTTCCGCCGGCTGCCGATCGCCTACGGCGCCTACGTCCTGGTCGCGCTGATCCCGCCGCTCTCCTCGCCCTGGCCCGCGCACCCGCTGATGTCGTTCCCGCGATTCCTCGCGGTGCTGTTCCCGATCCACATGTGGCTGGCGCTCCACACCGGCGACCGCAAGCGCTTCGTCGCCGTCCTCGTGGTCTTCGCCGGGATGCTCGGCTTCCTGACCGCGAAGTTCGCGACCTGGGGCTGGGCGGGTTGACCGGTCCCAATAACGCGAATAAACTTTCGTGTTATGCGAATCTCCCCGTCTCCGCTGCTTCCGATGTTCCGGTCCGAGATGCAGGTCAACTTGCTCGCACTCACGATGCTTCAGCCGGAACGAGAGTGGACGCTCGACCACTTGGCCACGCAGCTCAATGCACCGCAGTCCTCCGTCCACCGGGAGCTCGGGAGGCTCATGCAGGCGGGGCTGGTGACTCGTGACAGCGGGCGGAGGCCCTACAGCTACCAGGCCGCCACACAAGCTCCCGCCTACGGGCCCCTTCGTGAGCTCTTGGAGCTCACGGCCGGAGTGCCGGGCCGGGTCGCCCGAGAGCTCTCTCGAGTGCCGGGAGTGCTGGCCGCCTGCATTCACGGCAGCTGGGCGGCGGGGCGAGTAAGACCTGACAGCGACCTAGACATCCTGGTCGTGACGGAAGGCGATCGACGGTCCGCCCAACGAGCCACTCAACGCGTCGGACGGGACATCGATCGGCAGGTCGATGCCTCGATCCTTGCGCCGGCCGACTACCGAGAAATGGTTGACGCGAAGAACCCCTTCCTGGCCAAGGTCCTTGACGGGCCCAGGATCGACGTGGTCGGAAACTTGGCGGAGGTTTCGCGAGGCGCGTGACGGAGGCGGACCTCGAAAGGATCGAGCCAGACCCGCTCCTCGCCGGCGCCTTCCTCACGCGAGCTGAGCAGTTCGCAGCTGACGCCGCACGGACCGAAAATACCGACGAGAGTCGCCAGGTTCTCCTCCAAAGCGCCGTGGTTGCAGCCTGTGACTCCGTCCTGGCGATCGAGGGGTATGAGGTGACAGGCTCGGACGGAGGACACCAGCTTCGCATCACCGAGGCGCATCGCCTGCTGGATGCCGATGCGGAGCTCCTGGAGCGCCTCGACACAGTCCGAGTCTCGCGACACCAAGTCTCCTATGCGGCTGGTCTTGCCCCGGCCGCTGACGTTCGCGAGGGCCTCCATGCGGCCCAGGAGCTGGTCAGGCTCGCCGGTGACCGGGTGCGACCGCAGTTGCCCGAGTGGTTCGAAGCGACCTAGGTCCTAGGAGCCCAGCGCCCGGCCGTACTGGCGCTCGTAGTAATCGCGGTACTCGCCCGAGCGGATCGGCTCCCACCACCAGGGGTTGTCGCGGTACCAGGCGACCGTGCGCTCCAGGCCCTCGTCGAAGCGCACCCGCGGCTCCCAGCCCAGCCCGCGGACCTTGTCCGAGGACAGCGAGTAGCGGCGGTCGTGGCCCGGGCGGTCGGGGACGAACTCGATCAGCGACTCGTCGCGGCCGGTGTGAGTCAGGATGCCGTGGACCACGTCGAGGTTCGGGCACTCGTCGGGACCGCCGGCGTTGTAGACCTCGCCGGGGGCGCCGTGCTCGAGCACGTGCCCGATCGCGCGGGCGAAGTCCTCCACGAAGATCCAGTTGCGGACGTTCTGGCCATCCCCGTACACCGGCAGCGAGTCGCCGGCCAGCGCGTTGAGGACCATCAGCGGGATCAGCTTCTCCGGGTACTGGTGGGGCCCGTAGTTGTTGGAGCCGCGCACGATCAGCGTCTCCAGCCCGAAGGTGTGGAAGTACGAGGAGACCAGGAGGTCGGCGCCCGCCTTGGACGCGCTGTAGGGAGAGGAGGGGGCGAGAGGCGACTCCTCGGTGAACGTCCCCTCCTCGATCGAGCCGTAGACCTCGTCAGTGGAGACCTGGACGTAGCGCACCCCGCGCTCGCGGGCCGCCTCCAGCAGCACGTAGGTGCCGCGGCCGTTGGTGGTGACGAAGGCGTCGGGCTCGGAGATCGAGCGGTCGACGTGGGTCTCGGCCGCGAAGTTGACCACGGCGTCGCAGCCCGCGATCGCCTCGGCGACCGCGACGGCGTCCTCGATCGCCCCGCGGACGAACGTGAAGCCGGCGTCCTCGCGCACGTCCTGGAAGTTCTCCTCGCGCCCGGCGTAGGTGAGCTTGTCGAGCACCACGACCTCGTCGCCGTGCTCGCGCAGCCGCTGGCGGGCAAAGGTGGAGCCGATGAACCCGGCGCCGCCGCAGACCAGCAGCCTCATGCCGCCACCCGCTCGGCCAGATAGGCGGCCAGGCCGTCCTGCCACGGGGGCAGCCGGGGCGCGTCGCGGCGCTCGGAGGTCATGACGCTCCAGGCCGGCCGCGGCGCGGGACGTGAGAACTCGGCGGTGGTGGTCTCGGTCACGCGGCAGTCCACGCCGGCGGACTCGAAGATGGCGCGCGCGAAGGCGTACCAGGAGGCGGCGCCGGTCCCGGCCACGTGGAAGGTCCCCTCCGCGCCGCCGTCCGCGAGCGCGACGAGGACGGCCGCGAGGTGCCCGGTGTAGGTGGGGCAGCCGATCTGGTCGCCGACGACGCGGACCTCGCCCCGCTCCGCGCCCAGCGCGAGCATCGTCTCCACGAAGTTGCGCCCGCCGGTGCCGAACAGCCACGAGCTGCGCACCACCGCCCTCCGGCCGGGCCCGTCCGCGACGGCGAGCTCGCCCGCGAGCTTGCTGCGGCCGTACGCCGACAGGGGCGCGGTCGGGTCGGACTCCACGTACGGGCCGGTCTTTCGGCCGTCGAAGACGTAGTCCGAGGAGACGTGGATCACGCCCGCTCCGGCCGCGGTGGCGGCGTCGGCCACGTGGCCCGCACCGACCCCGTTGACCAGGGTGGCGGCGTCCTGCGCCTCCTCCGCGCCATCCACGTCGGTCCACGACGCGCAGTTGACGACGGCGTCCGGCGCGGCCGCGCCCACCACGCGCCGCACCGCCGCCTCATCCGTCACATCCAGGTCCGCCCGGGCCAACCCGAGCACGTCATGCCCAGCCGCCTGAGCAGCCCGCACGACATCGCGGCCCAGCATCCCCCCGGCCCCGGTCACCACCAGTCGCATGCCCTAAGGCATAGCGGAAAGCGCCTCTAAGAGCGCGGCCGGGCCGAAGACGGGACCCGGCAGCCGCGCGAGGGAAGCTCAGCTGACGCGGTCGTCGGCGCCACCGCCAAGGACGCAGGGGGTGGGACAGTGCTCCGCACGGCCCACTCCCGAGGACAAAGGCGGGGGCGTCGACGGGCCGTCAGGTGAGCTTCCCGATCTTGAAGATCTTCGTTCCGCAGTCCGGGCAAGTTCCCTGGATCGCGGGGCGACCGTTCTTCATGGTCACCTGCTGCGGGTCCTTGATCTCGACCTTCTTGCGTTCCTTGACGCAGTAACCCTCTGGCATGGAGTCCTCCTCCGAGACGGTTGACGCGACCACCGTAGGGCAGATCGCGGACACCACAAGCCTAAGTATGTACCAAAGCTCACAAACGCTGGCAGGAGGGGCCCATCAAAGGATCCCGATCTCGCTGTTGTCTCCCACCATAAAACGGTAGGCGCGAGGCTGGCGGTCGTCACGCACGACGCTCACGTTGCGCCCCAGCAGCGAGCTCTCCATGCGGCCGTTCAGCCCCCGTACGGAGGATCCGGCGAGCAGGATCGAGTGCTCGACCTCGGAGCGCTCGATCACGCAGCCCTCGCCGATCGCGGTGTAGGGCCCGATGTAGGCGTCGACCAGGCGCGCGCCCGCACCGACGATCGCCGGGCCCCGGATCGAGGTGCGCTCCAGCCGCGCGCCGGGCTCCACGACCACGCGCCCGCCGATCTGCGAGTCCACCAGCTCGCCCTCCACGCGCGACTCGATCGTGTCCAGGACGAGCCGGTTGGCCTCCAGCATGTCCTCCAGGCGCCCGGTGTCCTTCCACCAGCCCTTGACGATGTGCGGCTCCACGCGGCACCCGCCGTCCACCAGGTGCTGGATCGCGTCGGTGATCTCCAGCTCGCCGCGCGCGGACGGCGCGATCGCGCGGGCGGCGTCGTGGATCGCGGGCGTGAACATGTAGACCCCGACCAGCGCCAGGTCGGTCGCCGGCTGCGCGGGCTTCTCGACCAGGCGGACCACCTGGCCGGCGTCGAGCTCGGCGACGCCGTAGTTCTCGGGGTCGGGGACGGCGGTCAGGAGGATCAGCGCCTCGGGCGCGTTGTCGCGGAAGGCGGCGACCAGGCCCTCGATCCCGCCCTGCAGCAGGTTGTCGCCCAGGTACATGACGAAGGGCGCGTCGCCCAGGAACTGCGCCGCGGTCAGGACGGCGTGCGCCAGGCCCAGCGGCTCGTCCTGCTCGATGTAGGTGATGGCGACCCCGAAGCGCGAGCCGTCGCCCGCGGCCTCGCGGATCTCGGCCCCGGTCTCGGGGGCGATGATGATCCCGACCTCGCGGATGCCCGCGGCCGCCATCGCCTCGATCCCGTAGAACAGGACCGGCTTGTTGGCCACCGGCACGAGCTGCTTGGCCGAGGTGTGGGTGATCGGCCGCAGCCGCGTCCCCTTGCCGCCGGACAGGATCAGGCCCTTGAGGTCGGTCACGGCGGGGACCGTAACGGTTCAGTACGTGCCGGCGAGCTTGCGGTGATCCCAGGTGGCCCGGGCCCCGGTCTCCACGAACTCCAGCCCTACGCGCTTGGGGGCCTGGGACCGGAAGAAGTCGCGCACCCCGTCGAATTCGGCGCCCGTCCCGCTGTAGCGGTCGACCAGGGCGACGCCGATGCCGGCCACGGTGTCGACGTCGCGGTGCAGGACGACCTCGGTGCGCAGCATCACGCCCCGGAGCTGGTCGTACTCCACGCCGTCCTCCACCTGCAACGTCGTTCGCGGGTCGCGCTCCATGTTGCGCGCCTTCTGGGACTTGGCGTAGGTCCAGCCCCACAGCCGCCCGTCGCGCACGACGTACCAGAGCGGCATCAGATGCGGGAAGCCGTCGTGCCCGTTGGTGGCCACGACGACGATGCGCTGCGCCTCCAGGAACTGCGCCGCCTCGTCCTCGGTCATCTGGATCTGCTCGCGGCGGCTCACGTCCGCGACCCTACCGGCGCGGATAGCCTGCGCGACGTGGAAGCCAGTCGCGACGACCGGCGGGTCAACCTGGCCGGGACGATCTACGGGACCGTCATCGCCACGGCCCTGGTGGCCGGGCTCAGCGAGGACCCGGACCTCAGCCCCGGCGAGATCGCGGTCTCGATGTTGTCGACCATGGCCGCGTTCTGGATCGCCCATGCCTACGCCGAGCTGCTGGCCGGCGAGGGCACCGATGGGCGTCTGCCCTCGCTGCGGGCGATGAGACACGCCCTGGGGCGCGAGTGGGCGCTGGTGCAGGCGGCCGGCCCGGCGACGCTCGCGCTGCTGGCGGGAGAGGTGGGCCTGGTGTCGGGGCACGCCTCGGAGCAGATCGCGATCTGGCTCGGGCTCGTGGCGCTGGCCGGCTGGGGCTGGGTCCTGGCGCGCCAGAACCGCCTTTCGGTGGCGCGCGCGCTCCTGGTGTCGCTGGCCAGCGGCGCCCTGGGCGTCGTCGTGGTCCTGGTGAAGCTGGCCGTCGACTAGCGCCGGGAGGCGGCGCCGGCCAGGCGGCCGGCGGCCTCGCGGACGGCCTCGCGGGCCTCGGGCGGCTCGAGCACGGCGGCGTCGCCGGCCTCCTTGAGCACCTCGCGGACCAGCCAGTCCACGCCCTTGTAGCCCAGCTCCACGATCACGGCGCCGTCGGCCAGCTCGGCCACCACCGTCCGCTCCTCGCGCTCCCAGCGCGCGCGCTCGGGGGAGATCCACACCCGCGCGCGGCTGGCCTCCTCGACCTCGCCGGTGCGCAGCCAGCCGTCGATCTGGGCCGCCGGGTCGACCTCGGGGCGGGGCTCGAAGCGCTCGTCGGTCACCTCGACGCGCTTGATCCGGTCCAGGCGGAAGTGGCGGACGTCCTCCTTGGCGGGGTCGTAGGCCGCGACGTACCAGCCGTCGCGCCCGTTCATCAGCGCGTAGGGCTCGATGCGCCGCGTGGAGAACTCGTCCTCGTTCTCCTTGTAGTACTCGATGTCCAGCAGCCGGCGGCGGTCGATCGCGCGCGACACCAGTTGCGCCACCTCGGGGTCGTCGCCGCCGCCCATCGCCACCTGGAGGCCCTCGTCGACGGGGTCGTGGCCCAGCGCCTCGACGATGCGCTCGCGGGCGGAGACCAGCGCGTCCTCGGACAGGTGCTCGCCGATCAGGTCGATGGCGGCCACCAGCGCCTTGGCCTCGATGGGCAGCAGCCGCGCGGGCTGGGCGAAGGAGTCCGAGTAGGCGTCGGGGTCGACTTCGATGGAGCCGTCGGCGTCGATCTCCGCGTAGAGGATGTAGGAGCCCGCGCCGAAGTTGACGACGTTCAGGACCTGGATGTCCTCGCGCAGCTCGGCGTCGGAGATCTGGAGGCGCTCGCGGACCTCGGACGCGTCGATGCGCCGGCCCTCGCGCCCGGCCTCGATCAGGATCGAGGCCAGCGTGACCAGGCGCGCGAAGCGCTCGGGCCGGATGGCCGCGTCGCGCCGGCCGCCCAGCGACCCCTCGGCCTCGGGTGCCTCGGCGTCGCCGGGCTCGGGGACGGACGGGCTCGCGGGCACCGGGTCGGCGACGTCGGGCTCGCCCTCGTGGCGCGACTCCAGCCGCTCCACGCGTTCGGTCAGCTCGTCGACCAGCTCGGCGGGCGCGATCAGGCGGGCGTGCTCGCCCAGTCCCAGCACCCAGGAGACGATCAGCCGCGCGTTGGAGTAGGGCGTCACGAACACGTCGTCCTCGAAGCGACCGAAGCGACCGAAGTGGCGCTGGACCTGCCAGGCGATGCGCTCGCCCACCTGCACGTGCGCCTCGCCGACGGCCTCGCCGAACTGCCAGGCGGCGCGGTTGGCGTACACGCGCGGGTCGAAGTCCTCGGGACGCTGGAAGTCGTGCTCGGCCTTGGTCGCGTAGGACACCTTGCCGCGGATGCGCGACAGGCGGAACACGCGCACGTCGTCGCGCTCGTGGGAGTGCCCGAGCAGGTAGAACTGCCCGCCCTGGAACAGCAGCTGGTAGGGGTCGACCTTGCGCCCGGACACCGCGTCGCGCTCCATCGTGTGGTACTCGAACACGATCGTCTTGCGCCGCGAGATCGCCGTGTCCACCTTGACCAGGCGCTGGGATAGATCATGGCCTCCTGCGGAGGCGGTTATCCCCAGTCCCAGGGCGCGCTGGTCGGGCGCGGCGTGCGGGCTGGGCCGGCCCCAGGACAGCTGCTGGAGCGCCAGGCGCAGCGGCTCGGCGTAGGCGAACTCGCCGTCCAGCAGCGACAGCGCGGTCTGCAGCGCGCCCAGCTCGCGGTCGGTGAATTGGATCGGCGGGAGGTAGAAGTTCTCGGGCGGCAGCGAGTAGCTCTCCTGCTCGGCTAGGCCCTCGAGCGGGTTGTCGACCGACAGCGAGATGCCCAGCGACTCCAGCTCGGCGCGGTCGGCGTAGAACCGGCGCGCGAACGCGTCCTCGTTCATGCCGCTGTAGCCCTCGACCGCCGTGCGGATCTCCGGCGCCGTCACCGGCCTGCGCTCCGCCATCAGGAACGAGATCAGCGACAGCTGGCGGATGAGCTTCTCGGTGTCCTTCGCCATGGACGACCGAGAATACGAACTCCGGACGCCCCGTCCCGGCCCGGCCGCCGTTTCGCGCCGCTATTTCCGCAAAGGCAGGGCCTTATGCGGCGACGCGGGTGGCGAAATAGGCCGACGAGGAGAGCGCGCGGTCGAAGCCGGACCAGCGCTCGCCGTCGGCGAGCTCCTTCTCCAGCCGGTCGAAGGACCCCAGGCGCCCGCCCAGGTTGTCGATCATGTGGACGAGCGTCGCCTCGCGCGTGCAGGGGACCACGGGGCTCCCGTGCTCCAGCGCGCCGTGGTGGGACAGGATGATGTGCAGGATCGCCTCGGCCCGGGCGGGCGGGAACCCGTCGAGGTCCTCGATCGCGCGGCGCACGCGGTAGTAGCCCAGCGGGATCTCGCCCTGCAGGCGCCCCGCGTCGGACATCTCGATGGCCGCGCCGGCGAACGCGTAGGCCTGGAGCTTGCCGATGTCGTGCAGCAGCGCGCCGGTGACCGCGATGTCGTGGTCGACGCCGGGGAAGGTGGCCGCGGAGGAGATCGCGTGGACGGCCTGACCGACGGACAGGGAGTGCTCGAGCAGCCCGTGGCGGTAGGCCTGGTGGTAGTACTTGGCCGCGGGCGCGGCGCGGTACTCGGCCCACACCTCGGACTCCGGTCCCAGCAAGACGTCCAGCAGGCGGCGCAGGTCCGGGTCCTGCACCGTGTCGATCAGCTGGCGCAGGTCGTCCTCCATCTCGGCCGGATCGTGGGGGGCGGCGTCGAGCAGCTCGGACAGGTCGTACTCGCCCGGCTCGGCCGCGCGCAGGACCCGCACGGTGAGCTGGGCGCCGTACCGCTCGCTGACCTCGTAGCGGCCCGTGACGTGCACCACGGCGCCGGTCACGGCGAGCGCGGCGTGGTCGTCCGAGCAGTCCCACAGGCGGGCCGGAAGGGTGCCCGAACGGTCGCCCAGGACCAGCCGCAGGAAGTCGCTCCCGTTGCGCGCCGTGCCGCGCGAGCAGTCGCGCACGAGCAGCGCCTGGGCCACCGCCTCCCCGTCTGTCAGGTCCCTTACCAGCACGGCCGCGAGAGTAGAACCGCAGGCGGACGGGTTACGGTGCATTCGGCATGGACGAGACAGCGATCGTCACCGGAGGAACGGGCGGCCTGGGCACGGCCGTGGTCGAGGCCTTCCTGGCCGAGGGACGGCGCGTCGTCGTGCCCTGGGTGGACGAGCGCGAGCGCGACCGGCTGACTCCCCGGGACGACCTGGAGCTGCTCCAGGCGGACCTGTTCGAGCCCGGCGCGGTGGACGAGGTCGTGGCCCTCGCCGCCGGCCGGACGGACGCTCCCCTGCGCGCCGTGGTCAACCTCGTCGGCGGGTTCGCGCAGGGCGGCCGCGTGCACGAGACGCCCGTGGACGAGTTCGAGCGCCAGTTCCGCCTGAACCTGCGCCCCACCTACCTCGTGACGGCGGCCGCGGTGCCCCATCTGATCGCGGTGGGCGGCGGCGCGATCGTCTGCGTCGGCACGCGCGCCGCGCTGCGCCCCTTCGCGGGAGCCGCCGGGTACATCGCCTCCAAGCGCGCGGTGCTCGCCTTCGTGGAGGCGCTCGCGGTGGAGTACCGCGACGACGGCATCCGCGCCAACGCGATCCTGCCCAGCGTTATCGACACGCCCGGCAACCGGGCGAGCAGCCCGGACGCCGACTTCGACAAGTGGGTCAAGCCGGCGCAGATCGCCGAGGTCATCCGCTTCCTGTGCTCGGACTCCAGCGCACCCACCAGCGGTGCCTCGATCCCGGTCTACGGCCGCGCCTAGACGCTTTCACGACTGTCCCCCTGGACCATGAGCGTCTAGCCTTGCCGCTATGTCCACGCAGGAACGTGAAGTCTCCATCCCGTCGTAGTCTCCTCAAGCAGGCGCGTCTGGGCGTCCGGGTCGAAAGGTCGAGCGGGTTACTGTCGACAGCTCGACTTTGGCAGAAGGGGCGACAACTTCGTCCCCTGTCGACTAGCGGGGCCGCCCTGGCCGATCGCCGTTGCGATAGTGCCCGTATATCGGGCACAAAGACAACCGGGCCGCGCTTCGTGTGCGCATCGAGAACGCTTGGCGGTTCCGCCGAGCCCCCACCACGATGGCGAATCTCGGTAACTGTCCTGCTTTGGTGTCGCATAGCGACCTCTGGACAGGACAGTGGGTTTCGCTCGCGTCCCGGACGCCCCTCGATGCCGTCGTTCGGAGCTTGAACACGTCTTAGGCCGCGCCTAGACGGGCTGCGGCTCGCCCTCGCCGGCCATCGCGCCGACCAGATCGCGGCGCGACGCGATCCCGAGCTTGAGGTAGGTGTTGCGCAGGTGCCACTCCACGGTCTTGACCGTGACGAACAGGGCCTGGGCGATCGCGCGGTTGGTCGAGCCGCCGGCCGCCAGCTCGGCCACGCGACGCTCGCTCGCGGTCAGGGACTCCAGCCCCGACAGATGGGGACGGCGCGGCCGTGCGCCCGCGGCCGACAGCTCCTCGCGCGCGCGCTCGGCGACGGCGACCGCGCCGCACCGGTGGGCGCGGTCCAGGGCTTTGCGCAGCTCCTCCTGCGCGGCGTGGCGGCGCCCGGCGCGGCGCAGCGCGGCCCCCAGCTCGGTCTGGGCGCGCGCCAGCTCCAGCTTCGCCGGGGAGCGCTCCAGCGCCTGCACCGCGGCCTGCAGCAGCTCGATCCCCTCCTCGCCGCCGGTGACCAGACCGCACGTACGCAGGGCGATGCCGATGGGACGCCGGGCGCCGAACGCCGAGGCCAGCTCGACCTCCTGCTCGGCCAGCCGCCGCGCGCGCTCGGACTCCCCCAGCGCCTGGGCGGCCAGCGCGGCGCCCGAGCGCCAGGACATGACCGCGGGGTTGGGCGCCTGCACCCAGGTCTGGCGCCGGCTGCACTCCTGGAAGCTCTCCGCAGCTCCCTCCGCGTCGCCCTCGGCCAGGCAGAGCCAGCCGCGCGCCTCGATCAGCTGCGACAGCGCGACGGTCGCCTCCCAGCGGGCCTCGCCGCCCGGCAACTCGAGGGTTTCCGCGGCCGCGGACGTCTCGCCGCGGTCGATCAGCGACCGGCAGGCCACCGCGTGGGCGGCCGGGAGCGCCAGGCGCCAGCCCTCGCGCCCGGCGGCCATCGCCACCCGGGCGTCCGTGAGCGCTTCGTCCACGCGCCCGGCCAGGTGGTGGATCGAGGCGCGGCTGTGGACAGCGCTCGCGTACCCGAACGCGGTCCCGCGCCGGCGCGCTTCCTCCACCGCCCCGGCCAGCGCATCCAGGGCGCCGTCGAGGTCGTCGGCCCACGCCAGCGCGGCGACCGCGTGATGGAAGGCCACGCCGTCGACCGTGTCCTCCTCCAGCAGCAGCCCGCTCCCCAGGGCGGCCGTGGCCGCGGTGCGGACCTCCTCGCCCGACTCGCCGGACAGCGCGCGCTCGTACGCCACGTGCGCGAGAAGCGCGCGCTCGCCGGGCGTGGAGCCGGCCAGCTGCCGCGCCAGGATCGGGCGCAGCCGCGCCACGGCCAGCGGCAGGGTGGCCACGTCGCGCCGCGCCGCCCCGACGTAGCCCGCCTGCAGGCGCAGCGCCAGCTCCGACTCCCCGCCGCCCTCGACGCCGGCCAGCTCCAGCAGGCCGCGGTCGAAGATCTCGGCCGCTTCGCGGTTGCGGCCGCTCGCACCTAGCGCGCGGCCGGTGGCGTAGGAGATCTCCGCCCGCCGCTGCGGATCGCCGATGGCCGCGAGCGCGTCCTCCAGGTGCTCGACCGCGCGCGGGTCTCCGGCCGCGGCCGCGGCCCGGCCCAGGGCCGCCAGCACCTCGCCGCGCTCGCCGCGCGGCGGCGGCTCCTCCAGTGCGCGGCGCAGGCAGCGCACGGCGGAGCCCGGCGCGCCGGCGGCCAGCGCTCGCTCGGCCGCCGCGCGCAGCACGTCCACGACCCACTCCTGCGCGGCCGGCTCGCCCTTGAGGAGATGCGGGGCGACCAGCTCGGGCGGGGCGTCCTCCTCGCGCAGGAGCGTGGCCGCGGCGACGTGCATCCGCGCGCGCTCGGACGCGGGCAGCTCGGCGTAGATCGCGCTGCGCACGATCGGGTGCACGAAGGCCAGCGGGTCGCCCGGGCGCAGGATCTCGGCCGCGGCGAGCGCGTCCGCCGCCTCGCGCGCCAGGCCCGCCTCCAGCCCGCCCAGGGCGGTGGCCCGGCGCAGCGGCGTCCCGTCCCCCAGGACGGAGATCGCGCGGGCCAGCGACGTGGCTCCCAGCTGGAGGCCGGATAGGCGCAGCAGCACGGAGCGCGAGACCTCCTCGGGCCCGAGCTCGCGCACCCGGCGCTCGCCCGCGGCGTCGGGCTCGGTGCCCTCGGCCTGGAGCGCGGCGAGCAGCTGGTTGACCAGCAGGGGATTGCCCCGCGTCACCTCGGTGCACGCCGCGTTGAAGCCTCCGGGAACGTCCTCCGCGAACGTCGCGCGCACCAGACGCCCGACCGCCACCTCGCTCAGCGGCTCCAGCGCCACGCGGACGGCGGCGGCGTGGCCGGCCAGCCGCGCCAGCAGCTCCTCGTCGCCGGCGGGCTCCCCGGGCCGGCGCGCGACCACCAGCGCCACGGGCAGGGCCGCGAGCCGTTGGGCGAGGTACAGGAGGAAGCGCAGCGACGGCGCGTCGGCCCAGTGCGCGTCGTCCACCGCGACCAGCAGCGGCCCGCTCTCGGTCAGGTTGGAGACGAGCCAGTACAGCCCGTGCAGCAGGGGGAAGAGATCGTCCTCGGAGCCCTCGGCCGGGCCGGGCGGCGCGCCCGCGAACAGCGGCGCGCTGAGCCCGGCGGCCCCCGCCAGCAGGCGGTCGCGCTCCGCGGGCTCCGCCGCGCTCAGCGCCGGTTCCAGTAGCTGCAGCGCCACGCCGAAGCCGAAGTCTCCCTCCAGCTCTCCCGCTCCCGCGGCCAGGACCCGCACCCCGGTTGCCTTGGCGAACCCGCGCGCCGCGGACAGCAGCTGCGACTTCCCCATCCCGGCGTGGCCCTCCACCACCACCAGGCACCCCCGCCCGCCACGGGCGTCGTCCAGCGCGGTCAGAAGCGTCTCCAGCGCCGGCTCGCGCTCCAGCAGCGCGGACGAGCTGACCGCCCGGTTGGGTGTCCGCGCCTCCTCCATACCGCCTCAAAACGCGCGAACGCCGCGAATCACGCGGTCCGCCCGCCGTAGAACTCGATCGCGCGCCGTCCGAGGGCCTTCGTGTCGCGGCCGTTGGAGATGGAGCCGACGATGGAAGCCAGGCCCGGGATCACCTTCCCGCCCAGGCGCTGCGTCGCGTGCCCGCCGACCAGTCGCACCAGCCGTCCGGCCAGCGGCTCGCTGCCGCCGGACAGGTTGCCGGCGTAGGCCGCGGCGATCGGCTTGCCCGTTCCGTCCAGCGCCTCGCGCGCCTCGTAGGGGTCCGCGTAGACGCCCTGCAGGACCAGCAGCTCGGCGGGGCGCATCGGGTCGCGCGGGTCCCATCCGTACGCGGCGGCGACGAAGAACACCATCCGCGACTGGATCCAGGCCACGCCGGCCAGGTCCAGCGCCATCGTGGTCCAGCCGCCCAGGCCGGTCGCCGCGCCGGTGGCACGGGCCAGGTGGGCGTGGCGGCGCACAGCGTCGCGGGCGTGCGTCCCGGGCGGGCGCGACCGCCGGGCCTCGCGCTCGGCCAGCCAGCGCGCCGCGGCCGGCCCGTGGACCTCGGCCGCGGCCAGAGCGATCTGCTCGGGCGCGCGCGCGGGGTCGGCGCGCAGCCGGTCCCACAGCCGGCGCGGGATCCCGCGCGTCTCGCCCTGCTCCTCCTCCGTGGCCCCCATCGCGGGCATTGTCTCGGTCGCGCCGCCAGCGGGTAGCCTCGCCCGATGCACCGCAAGTGGTGGACCCTCCTCGCCGTCTGCGTGGCGACCTTCATGCTCCTGCTGGACATCACGGTCGTGAACGTCGCGCTGCCCGACATCAACCGGCAGCTGCACGCCACGTTCTCCGAGCTGCAGTGGGTGGTGGACGCCTACGCGCTGATGCTCGCCTCGCTGGTCCTGACCGCCGGGTCGCTGGCCGACCGGCTGGGGCGGCGGCGCGTGTTCGCGGTGGGGCTTGGCCTGTTCACCGTCGCCTCGCTGGGGTGCGGCCTGGCCACCAGCGCGGTGGCGCTGGACGTGCTGCGCGGCGCGCAGGGCATCGGGGGAGCGGTCATGTTCGCCACCTCGCTGGCTCTGCTGGCCCAGGAGTTCCAAGGCCGCGAGCGCGGGACCGCCTTCGGCGTGTGGGGCGCGACCATCGGCGGCGCGGTCGCGGTCGGCCCGCTGGTCGGCGGCGTGCTGACCGAGGGCCTGGGCTGGGAGTGGATCTTCTTCGTCAACGTCCCCATCGGGATCGCGGCCATCTTCCTGACGCTCACCCGCCTGCGCGAGACCCGCGACCCCGACGCGGCCGGCATCGACTGGGCGGGCGCGCTCACCTTCAGCGCTTCGCTGTTCCTGCTGGTGTTCGGGCTGATCCGCGCCAACGCGGAGGGATGGGGCAGTCCGCTGATCGTGGGCTGCCTGGGCGGCTCGGCCGTCCTGATGGTCCTGTTCCTCGTGGTGGAGCGGCGCCAGGAGCGCCCGATGCTCGACCTCCAGCTGTTCCGCAAGCCGACGTTCGCCGGCGCCTCGATCGTGGCCTTCTGCCTGTCGGCCTCGATGTTCGCGATGTTCCTGTACCTGACGCTGTACGTGCAGAACATCCTGGGCTACTCGCCGCTGGAAGCGGGGCTGCGGTTCCTGCCCATCACCCTGGTGTCGTTCTTCGTCGCGCCGGTCGCCGGCCGGCTGTCGGCGCGGCTGCCGGTGAAGGGCTTCCTGACCGTCGGGCTGCTGATGGTGGGGACCGGGCTGCTGCTGATGAGCGGCCTGACCGTGCGCTCGGACTGGACCGCGCTGCTGCCGGGCTTCATCGTCGCCGGCGCGGGCATCGGGATGATCAACCCGCCGCTGGCCTCGACCGCCATCGGCGTCGTCCCGCCGGCCCGCAGCGGGATGGCCTCGGGGATCAACAACACCTTCCGCCAGGTGGGGATCGCCACCGGCATCGCGGCGCTGGGCGCGCTGTTCCAGGCGCGGGTGGAGACCAAGGTCGTGGACCTGCTGGCGGCCACGCCGGCGGCCGGACGCTCGCACCTGATCGGCACTCTCGTCGCCGGCGGCCAGGCCGACGAGGCCCTGCGCACGCTGCCCGCCCCCCTGCGGGGCGTCGCCGCGCAGGCCGCGCGCGAGGGCTTCATCTCCGGCCTGGACGAGATCCTCGTGGTCGCGGCCGCCGTGGCCTTCGCCGGCGCAGTGCTGGCGTTCCTGCTGGTTCGGGGCCGCGACTTCGTGGCTCCCGGCGGTCCGGACACCGCCCCGCCGGCCGCCGCCTGACCGGCGTGTGAACGCCGGTTCGGCGGGTATACCTTTCGGCCGAGGGCTTTGACGGTGCAACCACTGTTCGAGCATCGCCGCCGGTTCGGCGGCTTCGAGACCCGAGTTCTGGAGCTGGAGGGCGAAGGACCGCCGCTCGTGCTCCTGCACGGCTATGCCGACAGCGCCGACACCTGGCGCCACGTGCTCGCCGTCCTGGGGCGCCGCGACCGCCGCGCCGTGGCGGTCGACCTGCCCGGCTTCGCCACCGCCGACCGCCTGCGCGACGGCAGGGTGCTGCCGCAGCTGGACCGCTTCGTCGCCGCCGTGGTCGACGACGCCGGCCGCGAGGGCGACGTCGTGGCGGCGGGCAACTCCCTCGGCGGATGCCTGGCCATGCGCGCCGCGCAGCGCGAACGCCTGCCCCTCGCCGGCGTGGTGCCGATCGCGCCCGCGGGCCTGGACATGGCGCGCTGGTTCGCGCTGATCGAGCGCGACCCGATCGTGCGCACGCTGCTGTCCATCCCCGCTCCGCTGCCTGAGGTCCTGGTCCGCCAGATCGTGGGCCGCGCGTACCGGACGCTGGGGTTCCACCGTGGCGCCGAGGTGGACGGCTCGGTGGTCGAGGCGTTCACCAGCCACCACCGCGACCGCTCCACGGTCCGCCGCTACCTGGACACCGGCCGGCGGCTGCTGCCCGAGCTCAACGACTCGACCTGCTTCGACCTGGCCCGGATCGAGTGCCCGGTCCGGCTGGTGTGGGGCGAGCGCGACCGCATGGTCTCCCCGCGCGGAGCGCAGCGCGTGGCCGAGGCGCTGCCCGATACCGAGGTCGTCCTGCTGCCCGACATCGGGCACTGCCCGCAGGTCGAGGCGCCCGAGCGGATCGTCGACCTGCTGTGCGAGTTCCCGCAGCGGTTGGCCCGCGCCGCGTAGCACCAACTGCCGGAGCGCCGGCTCCCGGCCGGTACCATCCCGGCCGATCCGCACCTACCGGCGGGCCCGAACGGTCTCGCGGAGGAGACGGCGCATGAACCTGATTCCCACGGCCACCTCGCTCGCCGCGTCCGCGGCCAACGCCTACGACGTGCTGGTGGGCGGCGGCGTGGCCGATCTGCGCCCCACCGCGGCGTCCATCATCGACGAGGGCCCGCAGCGGACGGTCTTCCGCTACCGGCGCCCCAGCACGCGCCGCGCCCGGGGAACGCCGGTCCTCCTGGTCCCGCCGCTGGCCGCGCCCGCGCGCTGCTTCGATCTGCGCCGCGGCTGCTCGCTGGCGGAGCACCTGCTGGCCCAGGGCCATCCGACCTACCTCGTCGACTACGGGCCGATCTCCTTCTCCGACCGCCAGCTGGGGCTGGAGCACTGGATCCAGGATGTGATCCCCAAGGCCGTGGCCGCCGCGCACGAGGACTCCGGCGGCGCGCCGATCCAGCTCGTCGGCTGGTGCCTGGGCGGGATCATGTCCCTGCTGGCGGCCGCCGCCGACTCCGACCTGCCGGTGGTCTCCGTGGCCACCATCGCCTCCCCGTTCGACTTCTCGCGCGTGCGGCTGATGGCGCCGATCCGGCCGCTGGCCGCGTTCACCGGCGGGCGGGTCGTGACCGCGCTGTACCGCACCATGGGCGGGGCTCCGGCGCCGCTGGTGGGCGCGGGCTACAAGCTGGCCGGGATCGACAAGTACCTGCGCAAGCCGCTGACGCTGGCCCAGCACATCGGCGACCGCGACTTCCTCGCCCAGATCGAGGCCGTCGACGACTTCATGGGGAACATGATCGCCTACCCGGGCCGCACGTTCGGCCAGCTCTACCACCGCTTCTTCATCGTCAACGAGCTCGCCGAGGGACGGCTGGAGCTGCCGGGCGGGACGGTCGACCTGGCCGACGTGGACGTGCCGGTCCTGGTGGTGGCGGGCCGCGGCGACGGGATCGCCCCCAAGGAGGCGGTGCACGCCGTGGTGGACCTGCTGCCCAACTCGCCCTCGGTTCGCTATGAGACCGCGCCCGGCGGGCACCTCGGCGTGCTCACCGGCCGGGCGGCGCGGCGGACCACCTGGGTCCACCTGGACGAGTTCCTCACCGAGGGCGACGCGCGCGCGGCCGCCCTCGACCTGGCCGCCTAGCGGCCGGGCGTCAGGACGATCTTCAGCGCCTCGCGGCGGTCGTAGGCGGCGTAGGCCTCCTCGGCCTCCGACAGGTTCATGTGGCGCTGGACCAGCGGGCCGGGGTCCAGCTCGCCGGCGGCCAGCAGCGCCAGCACGTCGTCGAAGTGGGCCAGCACGTTGGAGAGGCCGGTGGTCACGGTCAGCGACTTGTTCCACAGCAGCCCCATGTGGACCTCGCACGGCTGTCCGTGCACGCCGATCACCGCGAGCCGGCCGGCGCGGCGCGTCAGCCGGATGGCCATGTCCAGCGCCTGCGGAGTGCCGACGGCCTCGATGCCCACGTCGGCGCCGCGACCCTCGGTGTGGGCCTTGATCTCGGCGCGCGGGTCCTCCTCGGTCAGGTGGACCGGTATGGCTCCGAACGTCCGCGCCATCTCCAGGCGTTCGTCCACCGCGTCCACGGCCAGCACCGTCTCCGCGCCGGCGTGGCGCGCGGCCTGCACCGCGCACAGCCCCACCGGGCCCAGGCCCAGCACCACCACGCTCTCGCCCTCGGTCACGCCGGCCGAGCGCACCGCGAACACGCCGGTGTTCATCACGTCGCCGGCGAACAGCGCTACGTCGTCGGCCAGTCCGTCGGGGACCCGGCGCAGGGTCATGTCCGCGTTGGGCACCAGGACCTGCTCGGCCTGGGCGCCCTGCAGGTCCCCGGAGATCTTGCCGTGGCCGAAGATGCGCTGCTCCACGCAGTGGTGGAAGTCGCCGCGCGCGCAGAAGAAGCAGTGCCCGCATGCGGTCACGAAGGACCCGGTGACGCGGTCCCCGGGCTTGACGCGCGTGACCGAGTCGTCCACCGCGACCACCTCACCGGTGAACTCGTGGCCGATCGTGAAGCCCTCCTCCACGGGGTGGCGGCCGTGCAGGATGTGCAGGTCCGACCCGCACACCCCGGCCGCCGTGACGCGCACGACCGCATCGCCCGCGGCGGCGGGCTCGGGGTCCGGCTTCTCCTGGACCCGAACCTCCCCGGGCGCCTGGAACGTGACCGCCTGCACCGCGGGAACGCTACCGGCTCGTATGCTCCCCTTTTCAGCCTGCGAGGGAGGGGCGGATGAGCGAGGTAGTCGTGGCCGCGTCGTTCAAGGTGAAGGACGGACGCGAGCAGGAGGCGGAGGACGTGCTGCGCGAGGTCATCCGTGAGACACACAAGGAGGACGGCTGCCAGCTGTACGCGCTGCACCGGGGGATGGACGATTCCGGGCGGTTCGTGATCCTCGAGCGCTGGCGCTCACGGGAGGACCTCGACGCGCATCTGCGCCAGCCCCACGTCGCGCGGCTGGGCGCCATGGCCGACGCGCTGGACGAGCCCGCGGGAGTTTGGTTCACAACTGCCCTCCCCGAGGGCGATCCGGACAAGGGAGCTCTGAGCTAGATGGCGGAAGTCTCGAAGGCGGTGCTGATCACCGGGTGCTCCACGGGCATCGGGCGCGCGACGGCCGAGCACCTGGCGCAGAAGGGCTGGAACGTCTACGCGACGGCGCGGCGACCGGAGTCGATCTCCGACCTGGAGGCCAAGGGGATCAAGACCCTGGCGCTCGACGTCAACGACGAGGCCTCGATGGCCGCGGCGGTCAAGGCCGTGGAGGACGCCGAGGGCGCGGTGGGCGTGCTGGTCAACAACGCCGGCTACTCGCAGTCGGGCGCGGTCGAGGACGTGCCCATGGACGTGGTCCGCCGGCAGTTCGAGACCAACGTCTTCGGCCTCGTGCGCATGTCCCAGCTGGTGCTCCCGGGGATGCGCCGCCAGGGCTGGGGGAAGATCGTGAACATCTCCTCCATGGGCGGCAAGCTGGTCTTCCCCGGCGGCGGCTTCTACCACGCCACCAAGTACTCGGTGGAGGCGATCTCCGACGCCCTGCGCTTCGAGGTCAAGGGCTTCGGGGTGGACGTGGCGATCATCGAGCCCGGCCTCATCACCACGAACTTCGGCGACACCGCGGCGCACGGCGTGGGGTCGGCCGTTCCCGACGACGGGCCCTACGCGGAGTTCAACGCGGCCGTGGCCAAGCAGACGGAGGAGGTCTACCAGGGCGGCCCGCTGGCCAAGCTCGGCGGCGGCCCCGAGACGGTGGCCCGCGCGATCGAGAAGGCGATCTCCCGGCGGCGCCCCCGGACGCGCTACAAGGTCACGCCCAGCGCCCGGATGGCCCTCGCCACGCGGAAGCTGATGACCGACCGCATGTGGGACGGCGCCATGAAGTCGAACTTCCCCCAGCCGGGCCGCGGGAAGTAGTCCCAGCCGTTGCGCCGGGCGCTCGCCGTCGTCAAGCGGACGCTGGTCTCGTTCTACGACGACCAGATGACCCACCACGCGGCGGCGCTGACGTACTACGGCCTGATGTCGCTGTTCCCGGCGCTGCTGCTGGCGCTGTCGCTGCTGGGCCTGTTGGGCCAGTACCCGGACACCTACGACGCGATCATCGGGTACCTGCGCAAGGTCGTCCCCCACTCCGCGCTGGCGCCGCTGGACAGCTCGCTGCGCGGAGCGCTCCAGCACAAGGGGACCGCGGCGACGACGTTCGGGCTCAGCGTCGCCGTCGCCCTCTATGGCACCACCGGCGTCCTGGAGGCGGCGCGCCGGGCGCTGAACGTGGTGTTCGAGGTGGAGGGCGGGCGCAGCTTCCTGCATCGCAAGACGCTGGACATCGCCTCCACGTTCGTGCTGATGGCGCTGGGCCTGGTCAGCCTCATCCTGGTGTTCGTGGGCGGGACGTTCGCGCGCGACCTGCTCGGGTTCGCGGGCCTGGGACCGGAGGCCGCGGACGTCTGGAACCTCCTGCGCTGGCCGGGCGCGGTGCTGGTGGCGATGCTTGCCTTCGCCCTCATCTACTACGTGACGCCGGACGTGAAGCAGCGGTCCTTCCGGTGGGTCACGCCGGGCGCGGTGGTGGCCGTGCTGCTGTGGCTGGCCGCCTCCTACGGGTTCACGCTCTACATCTCCCGCGTGGCCGACGTGGGCGCGGTGTATGGCGCCTTCACCGGGGCGATCGTGCTGGTGGCGTGGCTGTGGCTCACCAACGTCGCGCTGCTGTTCGGGGCCGAGCTCAACGCCGAGATCGAGCGCCAGAAGGAGCTGAGCGAGGGCACTCCGATGGACAACACGCTCAATCGCCCGGTGCGAAACGGCTAGCATCGGGGCGCGGGTGCCCCAGGTAGAGAACACGATCGCAGCGCGCAGGACAGACCTGGCCCGGCCGGGGCACCGGCTCGACCAGATCGCGAACGGCGCCGCCACCGTGCTCCCCGCCCTTGGGCTCGTGGGGGTCGCGTGGCAGCTGTGGGGCAGCGCCCTGCACTGGCAGGACCTGGTCGTCTTCGCGACGATGATGACCCTTGCCGGCTTCGGCGTCACGGTGGGGTTCCACCGCCTGTTCACGCATCGCAGCTTCAAGACGACGCCGTCGCTGCGCGTGCTGTTCGCGATCCTCGGGTCGATGGCGGTGGAGGGCCCGGTCATCGAGTGGGTCGCCTACCACCGCCGCCACCACACGTTCTCCGACCAGGAGGGCGATCCGCACAGCCCGCACGCCGGGCACGGGTCGGGCGTGAAGGGCGCGCTGCGGGGCCTGTTCCACGCGCACGTGGGCTGGGTCGTGTTCAGCGACGAGCCGGCGGAGGAGGAGCGCTACGCGCCCGACCTCCTCAAGGACCGGGCGATCAAGTTCATCGACAGCACGTTCATCCTGTGGGTCGTCGTCGGCCTGGCCCTCTCCTTCGGCCTCGGCCTGGCGCTGACCGGCACCGTGGTCGGCGGTCTCACCGGGCTGCTGTGGGGCGGCGCGGTCAGGATCTTCGTGGTCCACCACATCACCTTCAGCATCAACTCGCTGTGCCACTTCTTCGGGGAGCGCGCCTACGACACCAAGGACGAGTCGCGCAACCTGCGCTGGCTGGTGCCGTTCTCGTTCGGCGAGGCCTGGCACAACAACCACCACGCCTTCCCCACGTCGGCCGCGCACGGGCTGACGCGGTGGCAGTTCGACCCGTCCAAGCTCGTCATCTACGGGATGGAAAAGGTCGGCCTGGCCTGGGACGTGGTGCGGGTCAACCCGGCGCGCCTGGCCGCTGGGAGCCCCGCCGCGAGGTGAGCCGGGCTCGGCCGGCCCGGGTGGTGGACGGCGCGCCGGTCAGGCAGCGCCGAGCGTGACCGTGAGGCCGCTCGGATAGACGCCGTCCCAGCGGAGCTCGCCCTCGGGGCCGGGCGCCCGGCCGAGGGCCGGGCCCTCGAGCAGCGCGGCGGCGAGGGCGGGCAGCTGGACCCGGTTGATCGCCTCGCCGAAGCACGTGTGCAGGCCGTGCCCGAAGTGCATGTAGTCGCTCCACGGGCGATCGACGCGGAACTCCTCCGGCGCCGCCACGGAGGTCTCGTCGTGCATCGCCGACTCGGTGGCCGTCACCACGGTCGCCCCGGCGCGGATCGTGGCCTCGCGCTCGGTGCCGGACGCGATGGTCCGGTCGGCCGCACACTTGCGCAGGAGCCCCCAGTTCTGGGGACGGAAGCGCATCGCTTCGAACACGTATGCCGCCACGAGATCGCGGTCGCCCTCGCGCGCCGCCGCCTGGGCGGCCGCCAGCTCGCTGGGCCGGCTCAGGAGCTCCTCGATCGCGAGCGCGAAGGCCTTCGAGACCGTCGGAATCCAGCCGGCGATCAGGCCGATGAAGTTGTGCCGGATCGCAAGGTCGTCGAGGCGGTCGTCGCCGCCGGCGCCGCGCAGGAGTCGCGTGAGCACGTCGTCGGGCACGTCCGAGCCGCTCTCGATCGCCACCCGCCGGGCAGCGATCAGGCCGTCCAGATAGGGACGCATCTCCGCGGCGTCCGCCATCGCACGGTCGTGGATGGCCGCGAGGTTCGAGCCGTTGATGAAGATCTCCTCGAACAGGCTGCGGGCCCAGCGCAGCTGCGTCGCCGTGTTCGGTCCCGGCGTGCCGAAGTAGTCGTCGATCGCGTGATCGACGACCGGATCGACCAGCCCGCTGACCACGTCGATCCGGCCCTCCTGCGCCGCGGCGACTCGCTCACGCGCGGACGCGGTCACCAGCGCGTCGATCCGAGGCAGGTCGTCCGCCCGGATGGCCGCGCGCAAGGCGCCATGGTCGTGCCTGTAGAGGGGGGTGTCGTCGAGGCCGAGGATGAACGGGCCCGTGATCGCCTCCATCTTGGGCAGGTACAGCGCGACCGTGAAGCTCGTGTGGTCGCCCAGCACCTCGCGCACGTCGTCGGCCAGGGTCACGAGCGCAAACGCGTGGGTCGAGACGATCGGGCGGTGCTTGCGCAGGTGGGCGAACGCGGCGGCGGAATGCCGGTCGACGTACCGCGTGACCACGTCGAAGACGTCCTCGGAGACGCGCTGCGCGTCGTCGCGCAGGCGGTCGACGACCTCGTCGATCTCCTCGAGGATCTTCACGCGGCGGGCGTCATCCCGGCAGTCCCGCGGCGAGCGCGCGGAGCGCCTTCAGCCCGGGGGCGAAGAGGTACTCGCCGCCCTTCGTGGTGACGAACGACTTCTGCGGCGACAGGAAGAACGGGGGGTCGCCCTGCACGGTCATCTTGCGGGTCGTGGCGGCGTCGCCGAGCAGGAAGTCCTTGTCGTGACCGAGGTGGAAGATGTTCCCGTCGTTCATCCACTGGGTCAGGATGCCCTCGAACTGCCGCGAGATGCTCGCGTTGAAACAGGTGAAGACGAGGCCTCGGTCCTGGCCGTCGTCCTGGAGGCCCTCCGGCAGCAGCGGGCCGTAGGGCATGCCGCGCCGGATCACCCGGTGGCGGAAGCTGAGATATCCCGAGCCGGCGAGCGTCTTCCAGCCGAGGGCGTCGCGGGGGTTCGCGCGCCGGATGTGGGCGCCGACCGGGCAGCTGCTCCCGTCCACGTCCGCGTCCAGGTAGCGGAAGTCGTTGGCGGTGGGATCGGCACCGTCGAACGCCGGGTCCGGATGGCCGGGAGACTTCACCAGCGGCGTGCCGTTCGGCCAGCGCCCGACGACCTTGGCGTGCAGCTTCTCCTCGTCGCCCCCGTGGTAGAGGCCCGCGGCCTCCCGCAGCGTCGTGCGGAACAGGGCCACGTCCTGGTACATCTTGCGGTAGATCATGTAGGTGCCGTTGCGGCCCAGCGGGTCGGCGGGCGCGCTCGGCAGCCGTTTCAGCGGGTCGACGCGGGTGTCCTCGTCGGGATAGCCGAGGATGAACTCGCCGGGCGCCAGCGGGCGCCAGCGACCGTCCGCGAGCGCGATGCCGCCACCGGCGTTCTTGTGGTCGGTCGCGCCCTCGACGGCGGGCTGGGCGAACCCGTCCGCGGAGCCGAAATGCTCGCGCATGCCCGGGAGCAACTCGGCGTGCTGCTCGTTGACGATCTCGACGCCGCCGCCGGCGCCGACCCCGGCCCGGAAGGCGTCCAGCTCTCGCTCCAGCTGCTCGGTCGTCTGAGCGTTGAGCGTGACTAGGACGTGTGCCGCGCCGGTCCCGAGGCCTCCGTCCCAGCCGGCCGGGCTGCTCTGCCCGGTGTCGCCGAGCACGTCGGCGCGGCCGGCCATCCCCTGGCTAAATTCGTCGGAGAACGTCTCCAGCACGCCGGCGGGCACGCCGAGCGCCGCGAGGCCCGTGTACGTCAGGGCGACGTTGAGGTTCGTCTCGGGCTTGGGCCCGGTCCATGGCGCGGCGCTCGTCACCTGGTCCGCGAGGCCGCCGAGCCACGCCCGTCCGCGCGCCGCGTCGTCGATCCGCGTGAACAGGTAGGAGGTGCGGTCGTAGGCGTTCCCGTAGGCGCGCAGGATGTCGCCCTGGATGTCTGTCAGCTCGAAGCCGGTAGCGGCGCCGGCCATCAGCTCGCCCCGATCTCCTCGCGGAACGCCCGCTGGAGCTCGGCGGGTTCCATGCGCTGCGAGCGCACCGCGAAGTCGATCATCTTCTCGCGCAGCTGCAGGCGGGCCTTCACCGCCGGCACGGTCGCCTCGTTGTACGCGGCCACGAAGAAGCCTGTCTTGAGCCGGTGCTGGAGCAGGTATTCCTTCAGCGCGGGCCCGGAGGCGCTCTCCGGGCAGCCCGCACAGCGGCCCCAGATCTCCTTGGCCTCGGGCGCCAGCCGCTCGCAGAGCTCGTCGAGGTAGGTGTCTGCCGGCCCGTCGAAGTTGCTGCTGAAGATCAGGTACGGCGAGGACAGGTTGTCCTCCTTGGGCTGCGACGGGTGGTTTACGAAGTCAGTAAGGATCACCCAGCGGGCGAAGTGGGTCCGCTCGAGCTTCGCGAACGGGCTACCGCGCTGAGGCAGCCCCTCGAGGTAGGCGCGCAGCTCGGCCTCCTCGCCGGGGAGGATCGGCGTCATCGCCATGAACGCGCTGGCCTGTCCGGACCGGTCGCTCACAGGTAGGCCTGCGCTTCGGTCAGGAGGTTCTCCCACGCAGCGGCGAACTCCTCGGGAGTCGCGCCGGCGGTGCGCGCCTTGAACGCGGCGACCTGCTTCTCGAGCGCGAGCGAGCCCAGGACCATCGTCGTCGTCGCCTCGGGGTAGGCCGAGTAGAAGTGGCTCGCCTCGACCTGGTTGGCCTTGATGTAGCTCTTGAACGGCGCGGTCGGCAGCGGCTTCGGGAACCCGTACGCCGATCCCCAGAACGACGTCATGCCGCTCGTGAGGATGTGCGAGAAGGCGTCGATGTACTCCTCCCAGCCTCCGTTGAAGTTGCTCTCGAAGTAGAGGTGGCGGTAATGGAGCTTCTCGCGCCCAGCGCCTGGCCCGCCTGCCGGCAACCGCTTCACCAGCGTCCAGCGTGCGAAGTGGATAAACGAGAGCTTCCCCAGCGTCCCCGTCGACTTCGGAAAATGTGTCGCGTACCAGAACAGCAGCGGCAGCCACAGCCGGCCCCACCACTTGACGGTATTGAACGCCGTGAGCGCGATCGCCTGTCCGTCGACGTTTCGGGAGGCCGTCCCGGTCGCCGTCACCGGCCCGGCTGAGGATGCAGCGCTCAAGATGTCTTAACCCGGGTCTGGAGATCCTGGATCGTCGCTACTGCCATCGGGGCGCCTCCTGGGGCGGTAAGGGGAGCTCCAGAGCACGTCGTCACAGCGCTCAGGATTCCTGACCATAGCGCCCCCGGGCGGCTATTGGGCAAAAGTTGGAATGAAGGTCAGCGTCTCGAACGGCCGAGGTGGTTTCGTGTTGCTGCGTACACCTCTCCCGATGGCGAGACCCGGGGATGGCAAGACTCGTCACCGACCTTCGCGACCGCCCGCTACGCGGGCGCCACCGCCTCGAGCCAGTCGAAGCGCCCTCCGCACAGCGACCGCCACCGGTTCGGGGCGATCGTGCTGAGCCGTTCCTGTCCTGCGGCTCCGGCGGGGGTCAGGAAGACGGCGTGCAGGATCCCCGCGCCGCCGTCGCCGGGAGCGAGGGCGATGCCTCCCCGGGTCAGCGCTAGGCGGTGGCGCCCGGCGCGGAGCGTGAGCGGCAGCGGAGCCATCGTGTCGGGGTTCGACTCGTTCCCGCTGACCTCCTCGGCGATCGAGCCGGCGGGACGGCCGTCGACGCTGAGGTGCACGGCCCGCATGATCTTCCCCTGCAGCCACAGGTTCCAGCGACCGGCGTGGGGCACCGTGAAGGAGGCGCGCATCGTGCCGCTGCCGGTCATCAGCAGGCCCGCGCCCCGCTTGAACCGCCATCCCGGATGGGACGAGCGCCGCAGGCCCACCGACCGGATGTCGACGACCGCGGCGGCCACCAGCTGCGCCCCGCTGGAGCGTGCGAGTTGGGCTAGGCGAGCGACGCGCGCGCACCCGATCGGCTGCCCGGACAGCGACACATGGGCGACCGCGGCCGGCGTATTCGGCCGGCGCTCCCACACCTGGTAGAAGCTGCCCTGCGAGGCCAGGCGGTAGGCGCTGGGCGGGCGGCTCTTCTTCGGGTCGCGGCGGGTGACGATCAACGGGTACGGCGCCAGGTCGGCGGGCCGGAAGCCGTCCAGGTCGACCGCGGCGCTGTGGGCGTGCAGGCGCCGCGGCAGCGCCGGGGGCGGGTAGATGAAGTTCGGGCCTCCCACGTCGAGGTCGCGCAGCTGGTACAGCGCCCACTCGTCGAAGTCGGTGAACATCGTCGGGCCCCGCGCTGCGTAACGCGTGTTCAGCGAGGCCATCTCCCGGTAGCGCACGGTCGGCGCCATGTCGGAGCTGTGGTACTGAATCGCATCCGAGAGCAGCACGCCCCCGGCGAGGGTGACCGCCAGGGCCGGCGCGAGCCAGCGCCGGCGCGAGCCGCGCAGGGCGGCGACGCCCCCCCACGCCAGCAGCACGATCAGCGGGGAGGTGAGCATCAGCGTCTTGGCCTCGGTCCACGTCGTGCCGTAGGCGTACAGCGCCACCCCCGCCGCGAGCGTCAGCCCGAGCCAGGCGAGCAGGGGCACCTCGCGCGTGCGCCGGAGGTGCACCGCGCCGAGGACGGCAGCGACGAAGGCCACCGCGATCGCCGCGTACGTGAGGGGGAAGAGCAGCCCGCGAGGCGTGTTGCGGTAGGAGGCGCCCAGCCAGGTGCCGAACATCTGCTCCGGGCGCAGCGGCTTGCTCAGGTTGCCGGGGTTGCCCGTGGTGGCGATGCCCGTGGCCGTCTGCAGCGCGCCCCCGAGGTCGGTCCAGGTCGGCCACGCGGCCACGATCGCGACGAGCACGCCGGCGCCGACCAGCGCCAGCGCGCGCCGCGCGGGCAGCCGTCCGGCGGACACGTCGCCGACCAAGAATGCGCCGAGCACAGCGGCCGCCGCCAGGGCCCAGGCGCCGAACGCGACACCCAGCGCGGAGACCCCCGCCGCCACCACCAATGCGAAGGGCAGGGCGGCGGCCGGCCCTAGCCGGAGCCAGCGCGGGTGCAGCACCACGAGCACGCCGAGCGTGAGGATCAGCGACAGCGCGACGATCTCCTTGATCGACGCGACGAGCTCGTACCCGTAGACCAGCGCCGGCACCGTGACGGTCAGCGCGGCCAGCACCGCCCAGACGCCGTCGAGGCCGAGCCGGCGGGCCAGCAGCCACGCCGGGCCGGTGGCCGTCGCCAGGACGAACGCGGTGAACGGCTGGAAGGCCCAGATCAGCGGCAGGCCGAGCAGGAACGCGGTGCCGCCGAACAGCGCGTCCGAGCCCGACGGGTAGCCCGTGTCGAAGTAGGAGCTGAGGTAGAGGCCGTAGGAGTTGCGCAGGTCCAGGTGCGCGTAGCTCTGGCCGTGGTGGAGCATGTAGTCCGCGCCCATCATGTGCAGCGCGGAGTCGGGCAGCACCCCGTAGGAGGAGAACGTGAGCCGCCCCGCGAGCAGCACGGGCGCGAGCGCGAGGAGGTAGGCGGCGACGGGGGTGACGAGCTGCCACCGGTGCGCGCGCCAGCCCCGTGCCAGCCCCCGCGCGCGTCTCCACCCGAGCCCGAACCCGGCGACCGCCACCCCGGCGAGCACGTACGGAGTGGCCGGGGCGGTGGAACCGTCGTACGTGGTGAGCTGCGAGACCCCGATCAGCGCGGCCAGGCCCACCGCGGGCAGCAGCATCCCGGGCAGGAAGCCACCGCTCACACGGTCGACGAGCAGCCCCGCTCCCACGCACAGCGCGGCGAGCACAACGGGGTAGATCAGCGTCACCGAGAGGAACACGGGCGCGCGAGCCTAGAGGCCGCGCCCTCGAAGTTCATGAGCCGCCGGTGAACCTGGGCGATCGATCGCCCGAAAAGTGGCGAGAACCGGACTCGAACCGGGGACACCCTTCGGGTACTGAGACGATGACTCAGTACCCAATCGCGGGTCCGCCCCGTGAAGGCACCCTGCGGTGAGCGCCTGAATACTCCGTGCCTGGTTAGCGCCGTCTTTTGGCTTGGATGGTCAGGCTGGCGTCGTCGGTGGCCACCTGCCCGTCGTCTGTCCGGGCGCTGAGCTGGATTTACGACCGCTCCTCCGGCGTCGTGACCCGCGGCGGCTACGCCTGGCGGCGTTTGGCCTCGTAGAGCGCGGCGTCGCCGCGGGTGACGAGATCGGCCAGGGTGTCGCCGGGCCGCAGCTCGGCCACGCCGACGCTGATGGCCGCCTCGTGCTCGCGGGCCAGCGCCTCCGCGACCTCACAGAAGCGCTCGGTCACGTCGGCCGCGTCGGTGCCCGACATCGCGCAGACGAACTCGTCGCCGCCGTAGCGGACGACCGGGTCGAACGAGCGCAGCTTGGCCCGCATCGTGGAGACGACGGCAACCAGGAGCGTGTCGCCGGCGCTGTGGCCCTCGCGATCGTTGATCGCCTTAAGCCCGTCGACGTCGACGTAGGCAAGAGCGAGCCGTCCGTCGCCGCGCCGGGCGCGATCGATCTCGTGTTGCAACGCGGCATCGCCCAACTGGCGGCGCAGCGCACCGGTGAGATCGTCCAGGTGCGCGTGGCGCAGTTCGATGGCGGCCTGCTCGCGATCGCGCGCCGCCGTCGCGCGATC
>JAWVFR010000001.1:0-40285 GCA_033855845.1 Solirubrobacteraceae bacterium | reverse complement strand
CATGTACGCGGAGCGCGAAGGCCTGGAGCGGACGGTCCGCCACCTGGCGTCGATCGAGCGGCCGTCGGCCTCGCCCGGCGAGCGCGAGGCGGCGGAGTGGATCGCCGCGGCGCTGCGCGACCTGGGCCTGGACGCGAAGGTGGAGGAGGAGCGCGCGCACGGCACGTACTGGTGGCCGCAGGGCCTGCTCAGCGCGGCCGGGGTGCTCGCGGGCGCCCTGGCCCTGCGCGGGCACCGGCGCTCCGCCGCCGCGCTCGGCGTGGCCGCGGCCGCCGGCCTCGCCGACGACTGCTCCGCCGGCCCGCTGCTGTTCCGCCGCCTGCTGCCCCAGCGCAGCACCTGGAACGTGGTCGCTGACGCCGGCGACCTCGCCGCGGCCGAGACCCTGGTGCTGGTTTCCCACCACGACGCGGCGCACGCGGGGATGGTCTTCGACGAGCGCCCCATCGAGCTGCTGGCCAAGCACGCGCCCGAGCGCTTCGAGCGCACGCAGCGCTGGCCCGAGCTCTTCCGCGCCATCGCCGGCGCCCCGGCCCTGGTCGCGCTGGGCTCGCTGCTGGGACGCCGCGCGCCGGTGAAGGCCGGGATGGCGCTCGGCGGGCTCTCGGCGGCCGCCTTCGCTCAGATCGGGGCCAGCCCGGTCGTCCCCGGCGCCAACGACAACCTCACCGCGGTGGCCACGCTGCTGGCGCTGGCCGAGCGCCTGCGCGACGAGCCGGTCCAGGGCCTGCGCGTGATCCTCGTCTCCACGGGCTCGGAAGAGTCGTTCATGGAGGGCATGTGGGGCTTCCTGCGCCGCCACGCGCCCCGGCTGTCGCCGCCGCGCACGCGGATCGTGGCCGTGGAGACGGTCGGCTCCTCGGCCGAGCTGCTGGTGGCCGAGAGCGAGGGGATGATCGTCCAGACGCCCTACGACCCCGCGCTCAAGGACGAGCTGACCGCCGCCGCGGCCGACGTCGGCGTGCGCCTGCGCCGCGGGCTGGAGCTGTCCTTCGCCACCGACGCCCTGCCCGCGCTGCGCATGGGCTACCGCGCGGCCATGATCGCCTCCTGCAACGAGTACCGCCTGCCGGGCAACTACCACAAGCCCTCCGACACGGCCGACAACGTGGACTTCGACCGCGTGGCGGAGGCCGTCGCCGTGTGCGAGCGCCTGATCCGGCGCCTAGCGCGCGAGCCGGCGCGCGAGGGCGATCGCGTCCTCGCCTGACGCGATCTCGCCCGCGAACTGCGCCGCCTCCAACTCCCGCAGCAGCCGCCCCAGGTCGGGCCCGGCCTCGACGCCCAGCTCCGCGGCCAGCGCGTCGCCGCGCACGAGCGGGGCGGGCGGGCCCTCGGCGCGCCAGCGCAGCGCCTCGCCCAGCACGTCGCGCGCCAGCTCCAGGTGGGCGGCGATCGCCGCATCGGCGTTGTCGCCGCGCGTGGCCAGGCGGTCGGCCACCGACAGCAGCGTGACGTCGACCTCCACCGGCTCGCACGCGCGCAGGTAAGCGTGCATGTCGCGGCGCGAGAGCGGCCGGTGGTGGACCAGGAACCCCAGGCGCAGGTGGTGGCGGGTGAGCGCGGCGACGTGCTCGCGCAGCTTCTGGGACGCGCGCAGTCGGCCCAGCGCGTCGCGCGCGATGTCCGCGCCGAGCGCGTCGTGGCCCATGAAGGTGATCCGCCCCTCGCCGCTCTGCGCACGCGTCGGCGGCTTGGCGATGTCGTGCATCAGCGCCCCGAAGCGCAGGGCGTCGCCGCGCGTCAGGTCGTCGGCCAGCGGCTCGGCCAGGTGGGCGGCGACGGCCGGCCCGTGCGCGCCGAAGAACTCCGGCTCGCGCTCCAGCCGGGCGACCTCCGTCAGCACCTCGAGCGTGTGCATGAATACGTCGGTGTGGTGGAAGCGGTTCTGCTCCACGCCGCGCTGCGCGGCGATCTCGGGAAGGATCGCCTCCAGCGCGCCCAGGGCGTCGAGCAAGGCCACGCCCAGCTGGGGATGCGTCCCGCCCAGGATCTGCTTGACCTCCCCGAACACGCGCTCCCCGGGCACCCCCGGCAGGCGGGGGGCGGCCGCCTGCGCCGCCTTCCGGGTGGCGTCCTCGAGGTCGAAGCCCAGCGCCACGGAGATCCGCGCCAGGCGCAGCACCCGGAGGGAGTCATCCTCGAAGGCGCTCGGGGAGACCATCCGCAGCCGGCGCGCGGCGAGGTCCTCGCGGCCGCCGAACGGGTCGACCGTCTCCCCGCCCGCCAGCGGCTCGGCCATCGCGTTGACCGTGAAGTCGCGGCGCGACAGGTCCTGCTCGATCGTCTCGCCCTCCATGGGCATGAGGTCGGCCTGCCAGGAGCGGTCGCGCGCCGTCACCCGCCAGGCGCCGAACTCCTCGGACAGCGGGAAGCTGGAGGCCCGCGCGGCCCGGGCCACCCGTCGCGCCGGCTCGCGGGCGTCGCCCCGGGTCACCAGGTCGACATCATCGGTTTCGCGACCCAGGAGGCGGTCGCGGACCGCGCCCCCCACGACCCAGACGTCCTCGCCGGCCAGGGCCTCGCGCGCGGCGGCCAGGGCGGCGTTCACGCGACCGCCTCGCCGTCGCGGTGGTACTCCCGCGTCACGCGGGGGAGCAGGCCGGTGGTGATCTCGTAGTTGATCGTGCCCAGGCGCCGGGCCACCTCCTCGGCCAGGATCCGCTCCGAGCCGCGCGTGCCGATCAGCACCGCCTCGTCGCCCACGGCCGCCGCCGGACGCGGGCCCAGGTCGACCGTGACGTTGTCCATGGACACCGTCCCCACCAGGGGGCGGCGCTCTCCGGCGACCAGCGCGTCGGCGTCGTTGGTGAGCCCGCGCCGCCAGCCGTCCCCGTAGCCGATGGGCAGCACGCCCAGGACGGTGTCGCGCTCGGCCACGAAGCGCCGCCCGTAGCCGGCGCTCTCCCCCGCCGCGCACGGCTTGAGGTCGCCGACGTAGCTGCGCAGCTCCAGGGCGGGCTCCAGCTCGCGGCCCGCCGGGTCCCGGTGGAAGGGGTCCAGGCCGTAGATCGCCACACCGCAGCGCACGAGGTCGAAGTGGGCCGCGGGCTCGCGCAGCGTGGCGGCGCTGTTGGCGGCGTGCACGACGAGGCCCGGATGGTCGGCGCGCAGGGCGTCGGCGAAGGTGGTGAACCGGTCCAGCTGGACGTCGAAGAAGTCGTCGCCGCGCTCGTCCGCGGTGGCGAAGTGCGTCATCGCTCCGGTCAGCTCCAGGCCCGGCGTCGCGGCCACGCGCTCGGCCACCCGGCGCGCCTCGTCGGGGTCGCGGGTGCCCAGCCGTCCCATGCCGGTGTCGAGCTTGACGTGCACGCGCACGGCGCGGTCCCCGGCCAGCGCGGCCAGGCGGTCGACGAACGGCTCGCGCCAGGCCACGACCTCCGCGTCCGCGTCCAGCGCGACCGCGGTCTCCGACGCGCTCATCACGCCCATCACCAGGATCGGCGCGTCCAGCCCGGCCGCCCGCAGGTCCGCCGCCTCCTGGGCCGCGGCCACGCACAGGACCTCGGCTCCCCCCGCCAGCGCCGCGCGCGCCGCCGGCGCCGCACCGTGCCCGTACCCGTCGGCCTTCACGACCGCCGCCAGGCGGGCGCCGGGGGCCAGGGCGGCCCGCAGGCGGGCGCAGTTGCGCTCGATCGCCGCCAGGTTGACCGCGGCCACCGCGCGGGAGGGCAAGACGCTACTCCGCGGTCAGCGCGTCGAGCACGTCGACGCGGGTCACCACGCCGACCAGGCGCCCGCTGTCCACGACCGGGAGACGGTTGTGCTTGTGCCGCGCGATCAGCCGCGCCGCCTCCTCGACCGGAGCGTCCTCCTCCACCGTGATCGGGTCGGGGGTCATCATCTCCTCGACGTTGGAGGCGAACGCCTTCTGCACGCGCTCCTCGAAGTGCTTCATCGACTCCAGGAAGATGACGCCGCCCATGATGTCCAGGTGGTGCGGGAGGTGCAGGTCGGCGTCCTCGTCGCGCAGGATCAGGTCGTTCTCGGTCACGATCCCCACGCAGCGCCCGCCGGAGTTGACCACGGGGACGCCCGGCAGCTCGTGCTCGCGCAGGACGCGGATCACCGTCTCCACGTCGTCGGACGGCGTGACGGTGATCGGGTCCCGCTCCATGATGTCGGCGACCGTGGTGGGCACGATGGTGGACCCTACCCGCAGAGGGCGTCCGGGAGGGCCTCGATCACGTCGCGCGCGATCATCCCGTCGGACCCGCGCTCGACGGCCGCGCGGGCTCCCGCGTCCGAGTGCAGCCAGACCCCGGCGCACGCCGCCGTGAACGGGCCCAGGCCCTTCGCGAGCATGGCGCCGGTCACGCCGGAGAGCACGTCGCCCGTGCCCGCCGTGGCCAGGCCGGGCGTGCCGCCGGGGTTGACCGCGGCCCGGCCGCCCGGCTCGGCGACGATCGTGTCGTCGCCCTTGAGGACCACGACCGCGCGGGAGGCCGCGGCGGCCGCGCGGGCATGGTGCAGGCGCGCGGCCTCCACGGTCCTGGAGTCGGTCTGAAGCAGCCGGGCCAGCTCACCCGCGTGGGGAGTCAGGACGGTGGGGCCGTCCCGCTGCGCGAGCTCGTGCAGGCGCCCCGCGTGCGCGTTGAGGCCGTCGGCGTCCAGCAGCAGCGGGAGGCCGGCGCGCGCCGCCACGGCCCGCGCCAGCTCTGCGGTGCCCTCCGCCTTGCCCAGGCCGGGACCGAGCACCAGGGCGTCGGCGCGCTCGCAGGCTTCCAGCACCGGCTCGACCGCGTCGGGCCCCAGCGCCCCATCGGAGTCGGGCAGCGCACGGGTCATCGCCTCCAGCAGGCGGATCTCGAAGATCAGGCTCAGGGACCCGGGGACGCAGGCGGTGACGTAGCCGGCGCCGGCCCGTGCCGCCGCCTCGCCGGCCAGGCACGGCGCCCCCGTCAGCCCGCGCGAGCCGCCGGCCACCAGGACCGCCCCCTCGCTGAACTTGGTGGAGCCGGCGCCCCGCCGCGGGACCTCGTCGCGGACCGAGGGCAGGATCAGGCCCACGGCCGCCTCCATCGGGGCGTCGGGCGGGATCCCGATGTCCACGACGCGGACCCGGCCCGTGTGGCGCTTGCCCGGGGAGACGTAGAGGCCGACCTTGGGGAGATGGAAGGTGGCGGTCGCGGCCGCCCGGACGGCGACGCCCTCCACGGCGCCGGTGGAGGCGTCGACCCCGGAGGGGACGTCGGCGGCCACGACGGGCACGCCGCTCTCGTCGATGACCCGGATGGCCTCGGCCACGGCTCCGCGCGGAGCGCCGGAGAACCCGGTGCCGAGCAGGGCGTCGATCACCACTGCGGCGCCGTCGAGCGCCGTGGCCGCGAACGGCCGCGGCGGGTCGCCAGGCAGCCGGCGCAGATTCTCCGCGGGATCTCCGGAGAGATCGGAGGGGTCTGCGGTGAGCAGCACGTCTACCTCCCGGCCCTGCTCGCGCAGCAGGCGGGCGGCCACCAGTCCGTCCCCGCCGTTGTTGCCCTTCCCGCAGACGACCGCGATCCGGCCCTGGGGAGCCACCTCCGCCGTGAGCGCGGCCAGGCCCTCGCCGGCGCGCTCCATCAACTGCAGCGAGGGGATGTCCCGCTCCTCGATCGCCCACCGGTCGATGGCGCGCATCTGCTCGGCGTCGGGCAGCGGCGCCAGCCAGTGCGGCAGCGGGCTCATGACACCACGGCCACCGCGCCGGCCATCCCGCCGGTGTGGGTGAGCGACACGCGCACCTCTCCGCCCCGCCGCTCCGCGGCACGGGCCACCGCGCCATGCAGCCGCGCGCGCCCGTCCGCGCCCACCTCCACGTCGCGCCAGCTCCAGGCCTGCAGCTCCAGTGCCTTGGCCACCGCCTCCTTGGCGCAGAAGCGCGCCGCGAGGTGCTGGCCGGGACGCGCCCGGGACCCGGCGTACGCGCGCTCGGTGTCCGTGAACACCCGCTCCGCCAGGCGCGGACGGCGGGCCAGCGCCTGCTCCAGGCGCTCGATCTCCAGCAGGTCGATGCCTACGCCGTTCACTCCACCGTGACGGTCTTGGCCAGGTTGCGCGGCTGATCGACGTCCAGCCCCAGGTGCCGCGCGATCCGGTAGGCCAGGAGCTGGAGCGGAATCACCGCCAGCATCGGCTGCAGCATCCAATCGGTGTGCGGGATCTCGACGACCCGCTCGGCGTGCTGGGCGATGTCCCGGTTGCCCTTGGTCGCCACGGCGATCACGTGGGCGCCGCGCGCGCGGACCTCCTGCATGTTGGAGACGACCTTCTCCAGCACCGGGGAGTCGGTGGCCACGCACACGACCGGCGTGTTGTCGTCCAGCAGGGCGATCGGTCCGTGCTTCATCTCGCCCGCCGCGTAGGCGTCGCAGGCGATGTAGGAGATCTCCTTGAGCTTCAGTGCCCCCTCCAGCGCCACCGGCAGGCCCACGTGGCGGCCGAGGTAGAGGAAGAACTCCGACCGGTGCCAGTCGTCGGCGATCTGCTGGATCGGAGCGTCCACCTCGGCGAGCAGCTCGTCGACCTTGCTGGGAAGGCCCTTGAGACCCGCGACCAGCTCGGCGCGGCGCTCCGCGGGCAGCGTGCCGCGCAGCTCGGCCAGCCGCAGGCCGAGGAGGTACATGGCGGCGACCTGGCACACGAACGTCTTGGTCGCGGCCACCCCGATCTCCAGGCCGGCGCGGGTGAAGAGCGTGCCGTCGGCGTCGCGCGTCGCCTGGGAGCCCATCACGTTCGTGACCGCGAGGACCTTGGCGCCGCGCTCGCGGGCCAGGCGCATCGCGGCCAGCGTGTCGGCGGTCTCGCCGGACTGCGTGATGCCCACCACCAGGTCGCCGGGGCCGACCACCGGGTTGCGGTAGCGGTACTCGGAGGCGATGTCCATCTCCACCGGGACCCGCGCCCACTCCTCGATCGCGTAACGGCCGATCAGGCCGGCGTGGTAGCTGGTCCCGCAGGCCACGACGATCACGCGCTTCAGCCCGCGCAGGAACTCGTCGTCGACGGCGTCCATCTCGTCGATGTCGACGCCGTCCTCGCGCACGGTACGGTCGAAGATCGTGTCGGCCAGAGCATCCGCCTGGTCGTGGATCTCCTTGAGCATGAAGGTCTCGAACCCGCCCTTCTCGGCGGTGTCGGCGTCCCAGTCGATCTCGACGACCTCGCGCTCCAGCGGCGTCCCGTCGGCGTTCTGGAAGGAGACGTCGCCGCGGCCGATGGTCACGATCTCGTTGTCGTTGATGTACTGGACGCGGCGGGTGTGGCCCAGGAAGGCGGGGATGGCGGAGGCCAGGAAGGACTCGTCCTCGCCGCGGCCGACGATCAGCGGGCACTCTTTGCGCGCTCCCACCAGCACGTCGGGCTCGTCGCCGGCCAGCGCCACGAACGAGTAGTGGCCCTGGAGCTCGTTGTAGGCCAGACGAACGGCCTCGGTCAAGTCCCCGTCGTAGTGCTTGGCGACCAGGTGGGCGACCACCTCGGCGTCGGTCTCGCTCGTGAAGGTGACGCCGCCGGCGGCCAGCTGCTCGCGCAGGGCGAGGAAGTTCTCCACGATCCCGTTGAGGACGATGTGGATGTTGCTCGTGGTGTCGAAGTGCGGGTGGGCGTTCTCCTCGGTCACGCGGCCGTGCGTGGCCCAGCGCGTGTGCCCGATCCCGGTGGTGGCGGTGGCGGAGGCGACGGCCACCCCGCCGCCGTCGGCGCGGATGTCCACGGCGTCGCGCAGGGCCTGGAGGTTGCCCACCGCGCGCACGGACTCGACCACCCCGTCGCAGACCATGGAGATCCCGGCGCTGTCGTAACCGCGGTATTCGAGCTTCTGGAGGCCGGCGAGGAGCAGGTCCTGCACCGGCCGGTGGCCGACGTAGCCGACGATGCCGCACATACGAGCCTCCGGGTGATGAACCAGTGGGAGCCGCGTCGGCGGCTCCCCGAACCCGCGTCGATAAACGCAGGCCGAGCTTGCGAGTGTACTGGTCTACGCGGTTACGCCCTGCATGAGCACCACCAGGCGATCGCAGACGGCGGCCGCCTCGTCCTCGGTGGGCGCCTCGACCATCACCCGCACGACGGGCTCGGTCCCGCTGGGACGGACGAGGACGCGCCCGCGGCCCTCGAGCGCTTCGCTCTCGCGGGTCACCGCCTCGGTCACGCCGGAGTCCTGGAGCGCGGCGTCGCGGTCGGCCACGCGCACGTTGACCAGCCGCTGGGGGAGCTTGTCCATCCCGTGGCGCTCGGCCAGGTCCCCGCCGCCCAGCGCCTCCAGGACCAGCAGGGCGCTGGCGATCCCGTCGCCGGTGGAGGTGAACCCGAGGTCGATGATGTGGCCCGACTGCTCGCCCCCGAGGGCGAAGCCCCGCTCGCGCAGCGCCTCGATCACGTAGCGGTCGCCGACCTGGGTCGTGGCCACCTCGATGTCCGCCTCGCGCATGGCCGTGTGGAAGCCGTAGTTCGTCATGACCGTGACCGCCACCCCGTGGCCGGGCAGGCGGTCGTGGCGCTGGAGGTGCAGCGCGGCCAGCGCGATCAGCTCGTCCCCGTCCACGACGGCCCCGTGGCGGTCGGCGGCCAGGACGCGGTCGGCGTCGCCGTCGAAGGCGAAGCCGAGGTCGTGGCCGCCCTCGCGGACCTGGGTGGCGAGCTTCTCCACGTGGGTGGAGCCGCAGCCGTCGTTGATGTTGCGCCCGTCGGGGTCCACGCCCGTCGCGGTCACCGTGGCGCCCAGCCGGCGGAAGATCTCTGGCGCGGCGCGGTAGGCGGCGCCGTTCGCGCAGTCCAACAGGACGTCCAGGCCGTTCAGGTCCAGCCCCTGGAAGCGGGTGTGCAGCTCGCGCAGGTAGTCCTCCAGGGTCCCGTGCAGCGCCCGCACGCGCCCGACGTCCGCGTCCGGCGCCGGCGGTTGCTCGAGGAGCGCCTCGATCTCCTCCTCCTCGGCGTCCGAGAGCTTGTCGCCGTCGGCGCCGAAGAACTTGATGCCGTTGTCCTGGAACGGGTTGTGGGAGGCCGACAGGACGACGCCGAGGTCGAACCCGAAGCGGCGGATGAGCAGTGGCGCGGCGGGCGTGGGCAGCACGCCGCCCAGGAGCGCGTCGCCGCCCGCGGCCGCAACCCCGGCGGCGATGGCCGCCTCCAGCATCGTCCCGGACTCGCGGGTGTCGCGGATGACGACGACCTGCGGGCGCTCGTGGACTTTGGAGCCGGCGGCGTGCCGGACGGCGGCCGAGGCCAGCGCGACGGCCAGCTCGGCGGTGATCTTCGTGCCCGCCGGGCCGCGGACCCCGTCGGTGCCGAACAGCCGGCGCGCCATCAGCGGACCGGCCTGCCCCGGCGGTCGCTCACCTCTTGGAGAACTGCGGGCGCTTGCGCGCCTTCTTCAGGCCGGCCTTCTTGCGCTCCTTCTTGCGCGGGTCGCGCGTGAGGAACCCGCGGCGCTTGAGCTCGCCACGGAGGTTGGGGTCGGCCTCGATGAGCGCGCGGGCGATGCCGTGGCGCAGCGCGCCGGCCTGCGAGGAGGTGCCGCCGCCCTGGAGCGAGGCCACCACGTCCATCTTGGCCTCGTAGCCGACGGCCTCCAGCGGCTGGCGGATATTGCGCTCCAGCGTGGGGCGCGGGAAGTGGACCTCGAGCGCGCGGCCGTTGATCGTGTACGAGCCGCTGCCGGGCTTGAGGATGACGCGGGCGATGGCGGTCTTGCGCTTGCCGGTGGCCCGGTAACGCGCGCCGGCGGCGAGGTCGATGGCCGCCTGGGCGACCGGACGGTCCTCGTCGACCGCGTCGTCTCCCCCGCCCTCCGAGCCGCCCTCGTAGTCCTCGTCACCCTCCCGAGCCAGGGGGTCTGACCCCTCCGGGACGATGTCCACCTCGAGGTCCGCACCGGGAATCTCGGGCTTGGCCCGCGGAGCCTCGGCGGCGGCGGGAGGGTCGGCCGGAGCCGCCTCCTCCGCTACAGGCGCGGCCTCCTCGGCCGGAGCCTCTTCCTCAGCCGGAGCGGCCTCCTCGGCGGCGGGAGCCTCTTCCGCAGGCGCGGCCTCCTCGGCAGGAGCAGCCTCCTCGGCGGCGGGAGCCTCTTCCGCAGGCGCGGCCTCCTCAGCCTGAGCGGCCTCCTCGGCGGCGGGAGTCTCCTCGGGCGCGGCGGCCTCTTCCGGAGGAGCGGTCTCCTCGGGCTCGGGCGGGGTGGTCTCCTCCGGGTTCTGGGGCTCTTCGGCCATCAGGTGACGATCTCCAAGGTCTCGGGCTGCTGGGCGGCGTGCGGGTGCTCGGGGCCGGCGTAGACCTTGAGCTTGGTGAGCTGCTTCCGGGCCAGGCGGTTGCGGGGCATCATGCCCTTGACGGCCTTGCGGATGACCTCCTCGGGACGCCGCGCGAGCATCTCCTCGAGCGTCCGCGACTTCAGGCCGCCGGGGTACCCCGAGTGCCGGTAGTAGCGCTTGTCGGCCCGCTTGTTGCCGGTGACGTGGATCTTCTCCGCGTTGACGACGATCACGAAGTCGCCCGTGTCGACGTGCGGCGTGTAGGTGGGCTTGCGCTTTCCGCGCAGCAGATCCGCCACCTGGGTGGCGAGGCGGCCGAGCGTCTTGTCGGCGGCGTCGACGACGAGCCAGTTGCGCTCACGGTCTTCGGAGTTGGCTACGTAGGTCTTCATGGCGCGCGAAAGCCGCGCACTGCGCGGCGCGTCTGATGATAGGGAACCCCGGGCCGCAGCGCGGTGCAGGCCGTCCGGAGACTTGTTGCGGGCGAGGGTATATCTGTGTTATATGTCCAGGCAAGCTCATGGCCAAGATGACCAAGGTCCTCATTTCGGTCCCTCCCGAGCTCATCGAGAAACTCGACGCGGAGGCCAAGCGCCGGGGGATCAGCCGCAGCGAGCTGCTGCGCAGGGCCGCCGGCAAGGAGGTCGCCCCCCCGGCCCTGACGCGGCGCCAGCGGGAGGAGATCGTGGCCGACCTGAGGAGGGCGAGGGACGAGATCGCAGCCGAGCAGGGCGATCGGCCCTTCGACGGGACGGCGTTCATCCGCTGGGACCGCGATCACGGCCACAGCGTGTGAGCACCGCGGTCTGCGACGCCTCGGTGGCGTTCAAGTGGCTCAGCCGGGACGGGGAAGAGGAACTCGCCGCCGCCGACCGGCTGCTCGACGCGTGGCTGGCCCGCCAGGTTCATATCGTTTCGCTGGACCTGGTCCTCTACGAACTGGGCAACGCGTTGACGCGAGGCAGAGACCTGCCGGCCGCACGGGTGACCGAGCTGCTGGACCGCGTCGCGGCGATCTTTCCCGAGCCGCGCCGGCTCACGCCGGACCTCCGCTTCATCGCCGCCCACCTCGCCGACTTGTTCCGCCTCACCTACTACGACGCCGCGCACCTCGCGCTGGCCTGGCTCCTGAAGGTGCCGCTGATCACCGCCGACCGAGCCCTGCTGGCCGCCGGCGGAATCTCCCCCACCGCCTTCATCGCCTCGCTCAACTGATCCCGCAACCCACGCCCCCTGGTGAGCGGCTGCGGGCGGCTGACCAGGACGCAGGGGGTCGGGCAGTGCAGATGCACGACCGACCCCCGAGGACGCCGTCAGGCGCCCGCAGACGCCGCCAGGGTCATTCCCACTCGATCGTTCCCGGGGGCTTGCTGGTGATGTCCAGCACCACGCGGTTCACGTCGCGGATCTCGGCGATCATCCGGGAGGCGATCTGCTCGAGCAGGTCGTAGGGCAGGCGGGCCCAGTCGGCGGTCATCGCGTCGTCGCTGGTGACCGCGCGGATCACCACCACGCTCCCGTAGGTGCGCTCGTCGCCCTGCACCCCGACCGTGCGGATGTCGGGCAGCACGCAGAAGGACTGCCACAGCTCGCGGTACAGGCCGGCCTTGCGGATCTCGTCCTGGAGGATCGCGTCGGCGTCGCGCAGGAGGTTCAGGCGCTCGCGCGTCGCCTCGCCGCCGACGATCCGGATTGCGAGGCCGGGGCCGGGGAAGGGCTGGCGCCACACGAGGCGCTCGGGCATCCCCAGCTCCTCGCCCACCCGGCGCACCTCGTCCTTGAACAGCGTGCGCAGCGGTTCCACCAGCTCGAACTCGAGGTCGTCCGGCAGCCCGCCCACATTGTGGTGGGACTTGATCGTGGCCGCGCCCGTGCCGCCGCCCGACTCGATCACGTCGGAGTAGAGCGTGCCCTGGACGAGGTACCGGGCGCCCTCCAGGCGTGAGGCCTCCTCCTCGAAGACGCGGATGAACTCCTCGCCGATGATCTTGCGCTTGGTCTCGGGGTCCGTGACGCCTCCCAACCGGGCGAGGAAGCGATCCTCGGCGTCCACGGCCACCAGCGGCACCTTGAAGCCGTCGCGGAAGGCGGAGACGACCTGCTCGCCCTCGTTCTTGCGCATCAGCCCGTGGTCGACGAAGACGCACGTCAGCTGGTCGCCCACGGCCCGGTGGACGAGCATCGCGGCCACGCTGGAGTCCACGCCGCCCGACAGCCCGCAGATGACCCGGCCGTCGCCCACCTGAGCGCGGATCCGCGCGATCTGGTCGTCGACGATCGAGGCCGCGCTCCACGTCCGCTCGCAGCCGCAGATGTCGCCCAGGAAGCGCTCCAGGACCGCGTTCCCGTAGGGCGTGTGGACGACCTCGGGGTGGAACTGGATCCCGTAGACGCCGCGCTCGACGTCCTCCAGGGCCGCGACCGGCGAGGCGGTCGAGGAGGCCAGGGCGGTGAAGCCGGGCGGCGGCTCGAACACGGTGTCGCGATGCGACATCCAGCAGGTCTGCTCGGCGGGCAGGCCGGCCAGCAGGCGCCCGGGCTCGTGGACGCGCAGGTCGGACCGGCCGAACTCCCCCACCTCGGCGCCCTCGACGCGCCCGCCGAGGTCCAGGGTGACGAGCTGCATGCCGTAACAGATGCCCAGCACGGGGATGCCGAGCTCCAGGAGCCGGCGGTCGAGCTTCGGCGCCCCCTCGGCGTACACCGAGGCCGGGCCGCCGGACAGGATGAGGCCACAAGGCTTGCGGCGCTCGATCTCCTCGATCGCCACGTGGTGGGGCAGCAGCTCGGAGAAGACGCCCAGCTCCCGCACCCGCCGCGCGATCAGCTGCGAGTACTGGCCCCCATAGTCGAGGACCACCACCTCCTCCGTGGCGACGGGCGGCTCAGCGCTCGCCCCTTCGGGGCTGGGCGCCACCGTCCCCGCCGCCTCACTCATTGACGAGCGCGATCTCCTTCGCGGCGCCGTTGGCGCCCATGCCCACGCCCTGGTCGCGCTGCAGCTGCTTGCCCTCGGTCTGGAGGGCGGGGGCGACCATGAGCTCGGCGCGGTTGAACTCCGCGATGTCCTTGTAGCCGCAGGTGGCCATCGAGGTGCGCAGGCCGCCCATGAGATTGAAGGTGCCGTCGTTCTCGCGCGCCGGCCCGACGAGGATCTCCTCCAGCGAGCCGTTCTGGACGGTCGACACGCGCGCGCCGCGCGGGAGCGTGGGGTGGAACGTCGCCATTCCCCAGTGGTAGCCGCGGCCGGGCGCCTCGAAGGCGCGCGCCAGCGGGGACCCGATCATCACCGCGTCGGCTCCGCAGGCGATCGCCTTGGCCACGTCGCCGCCGTTGCGCATGCCGCCGTCGGCGATGACCTTCACGTACTCCCCGGTCTCCAGCATGTGCTGGGAGCGGGCCGCGGCGACGTCGGCGATGGCCGTGGCCTGGGGCACTCCGATCCCCAGCACGCCGCGGGTGGTGCAGGCGGCGCCGGGGCCGACGCCGACCAGCACGGCGGCCGCGCCGGTGCGCATCAGGTGCAGACCCGTGTGGTAGGAGGCGCACCCGCCGACCACGACGGGAACGTCGAGGGAGGGGATGAACTCCTTGAGGTTGAGCGGCTCGGTGGTCTGGGAGACGTGCTCGCCGGAGACGACCGTGCCCTGGATGACCAGGATGTCGAGCCCCGCCTCCAGCGCGATCTCGTAGTACTGGAGCACCCGCTGAGGCGTCAGCGAGGCGGCGGCCACCACGCCCTGCTCCTTGATCTCCTCGATCCGGCGGGCGATCAGCTCGGGCTTGACGGGCTCCTGGTAGATGTCCTGCATCTCGCGCGTGGCCAGCTCCTTGGGGAGCTGGGAGATGCGCTCCAGCTGCTCGTCGGCGTCCTCGTAGCGGGTGTAGACGCCCTCGAGGTTCAGGACCCCCAGGCCGCCGAGCTTGCCCACCAGGCCGGCGGTCGTGGGCGAGACCACGCCGTCCATCGCCGAGGCCAGCAGGGGAAGCTCGAAGCGGTAGTCGCCGAGCTTCCAGGAGATGTCCACGTCGTCGGGATCGCGCGTGCGCCGGGAGGGCACGATGGCGACGTCGTCGAAGCCGTATGCCCGGCGGGCCTTCTTACCGCGTCCGATCTCTACTTCCATCGCTTCAGACTAGCAACGGCCCCGTACGGACCCGGGGGGCCCAGCCCGCATTTTGGGCGGTCTCAGACGACGCGAACGCGCATGCGCCGGACGATGTCGCGGCGGTCGGAGCGGACCACCACGTCCACGCGGTACAGGCCGCGCACGCGCGGAGTCCAGCGGGCGGCCAGGGGCCCCGTCGAGCACCCGGAGGCCAGCGTGCGAATGGAGCGCCCGCGGCGCACCCGGACCGTGACGCGGGCCGGCTGGGCCAGCGTGACGGTCGCCGCGCTCGCCGTCCGGCCGCGGGCCAGGTCGCGGGCGGGGAAGCGGATGGACCGCAAGATCGCCCCGGCGCGGCTGGGGACGGCGACGGCGGCCGTCCGGGTCTCGAAGCCCGAGGCGATCGTCAGGTGAGCCGTGCCCGGGCAGGTCGCGCGGAACGCGCCGTCCTGGGTCTGGCTTGCCGGATCGCGGCGGGGGTCGTCGGTGGCGGAGGCCACGGGCGCGAGCACCTGCGCGTTGCTGGTGGTCCAGATGCGAGCGGGATTGGGGAGGTCCTCCTTGGGCGTGGAGGTCGGCGTGCGCGGCGACTCCGCCAGGGCCACCGTCCCCAGGCCCAGCGCGGCCAGCAGGCCGGCGGACAGGGCGGCGGGCAGCGGCCGGCGGCGCGGGCGCGGCAGCGGGATGGCCCCGAGCCCCCACCCGACGAGCACCAGCAGGACGACCGGGCCCACGACCCAGCGGGCGCCGGCGAAGAAGGCCCCGGCCGCCGAGCCGCCCTTGGGCAGCGGGTCCGGGTCGCGCAGCTCCAGCGCCGGCACCTTGGCCGGCGCGACCACGACCGGCTGGCGGCCTGTGGCCTCGAAGCGCGCCGCCGTCCCACGCGCCAGCCGGGACGGGCCGGCGATCATGATGCCGCCCGGCACGAAGATCGGCACCGCGTCGGTGGTCACCCGGGCGCCCTCCACCCGCACCAGGCGGAACCCGTGCCAGTAGCCGTGGTCGACCCCCACCGGCCCGGTGGTGTAGAGCGCCCCGCCGGCGCCGCCGTCCGTGTAGTAGGGGACGTTCCCCTGGCCGCGGTACTGGAACTGGCCCTTGATGTGGGCCAGGAAGACGGCGTCCACGCCCGCGCGCTGGGCCACGATCTCGAAGTTCGAGTTGTCGGGCGAGGTGCCCTTGCCCATCACGTGGTTGACCGCCGTGGTCGTCCGGTAGGACTGGTCGGCGGGGTCGCGCGTGGGCATGTGCATGACCACGAAGGCGACCTTGCCCCGGCGCTGCGCGTCGCCGGCGGCGCGCTCCAGGAACTCCAGCTGGCTCTGGTTGCCCTCGGCGTCCGGGAACTTCGGGTTCTGCATCGGGTCGCAGTTGGTGAGCCCGAAGCACGAGTTGTCCAGGAAGATCCAGCGGACGTTCCCGTACTCCACCCAGTAGTGCTGGGAGGCGCCGGCGGGGTCGCTCGCCGGCCGCGTGCGCGGGAGCAGGTTGGCGTCGGAGTAGGGCGCGGCGTCGCCGAACGGGTACGGGCGCACCGCGAACACGCTGCGGTAGTTGGCGTGGTCGAGGATCGGCGAGGTGCCGCCGGGGACTCCCGGGGGCACCTTGCCGTCGTGGTTGCCCACCCCCGCGAAGTACGGGATCCCCGCCCGGTCGTAGGCGCCCATGATCTCGCGCCAGCGGACCAGCTGGTCCTCGGTCCCGTCGTTGGCCTTGTCGCCGGACATGGTCACCAGCGCCGGGCGGTAGCGGATGGACTCGGCGACGACCTTGGGCAGCAGGGTCAGCCCGTCCGGGTCGTTCCAGTGCTCCTCGCCGTAGTGGGCGAACAGGTGGCCGGGCCCCTGGGCGGGCGGCCACGGCGCGGGACGGACGGCCCCCAGGGACGTGGCAGGGACGAAAAGGGCAGCGACCAGCAGGGCAGCGGCGAGGACGGAGCGCGGCACGGGCCGCATGCTAGGCCGACCCGGCCCAGCGGTGCGCCGGTCTCAGGAGACCTCGGCCGGGGCCTCGATGGCCTCGACCCGGACCTCGCCCATGAGCCGCTCGACCTCGCGCGGATCGAGCAGCCCCGCGCCGAGGTGCTGGGTGGACTCGGCACCGCAGGCCACGCCGAAGCGAAGGCACTCGGCGGGCGGGCTGCCGGTGTAGCGGGCGGCCACGTACCCGGCCAGGAAAGCGTCGCCCGAGCCGACGGCGGCGCGCGGCTCCAGCGGCTCCATGCGCACGCGGTACAGGCGCGAGCCCCCGTCCTCCAGCACCCGGGCGAAGCAGCCATCCGAGACGGTCATGATCGCCTCGCCGGCGCCCAGCTCCACCATCTCGCGCACGGCGATGGTGCGGTCCTCGTCGTCGTTGAACTCGTGGCCCACCAGCTCCTCGGCCTCCAGCACGTTGGGCGAGACGACCGTCGGCTCGGCGCGGACCGCGTGGCGCAGCGGCTCGCCGTCGGTGTCCAGGACGGTGCTGACGCCGAGCTTGCGCAGCTCGCGCACCAGGCCGGCGTAGAAGTCGGCGTCGATCCCGCGCGGCAGGCTGCCCGCGAACACGACGATCTGGGCGCCCTGCGCCAGGTACAGGAGCTTGTCGATGAACAGCTGGGTCTCGGCCTCGCCCACCACCGGCCCGGGCTCGTTGATCTCGGTCTGCTCGCCGTTGGTGGGGTCCAGGACCGCGGTGTTCGTCCGCGACTCCTCGCGGATGCGCACGAAGTCGTTGAGGATCGACTCGTCGGTGAGCTGCTCGACGATGCGCGTCCCCGACGACCCGCCGGCGAACCCGGTGGCGATCACCGGCTGGCCCAGGCGCTTGATCGCGCGGGCGACGTTGACGCCCTTCCCCCCGGCCATCGTGCGCTGCTCGACACTGCGGTGGCGGCGCCCGAGGCGGAAGTTGGGGACCTCCAGGGTCTTGTCGATCGCCGCGTTGAGGGTGACGGTGATGATCACGGGCTGGCCACTGGCTCCTTGGGGGCCCGGCGCCGGCGCACCACGACCATCGCGAGCACCCCGCCGGCCATGGCCCCGAACACCAGGAAAACGAGGGTAACGGGTTCCAGCAGCCGGTTCGCGGCCCGCTCGAAGATGGACACCTCGGGGACCGGCTGCGCGGTCACCAGCGCGACGCGCGCGATCACGCGGCCGCGCAGGCGCACGGTCAGCGTCCCGGCGCGAGCGCCCTGCGGCAGCGGGCCCTTCAGCTGGCGCGGCGCGTCGAGCGTCACCACGGGACGCTCGCCCGCGCGCAGGATGTGCGTCACGCGTCGCGCGGGCACGAGCTCGATCCGGTCGTCGGGGCGGTACTTGACCTCGCTGCGGGCCACCACGCGGTCGGGCAGCACGATCGGCGCCAGGCGGTACTGGTCTAGCCCCCAGCGCAGGAGGTTGACGGTGTCGGCGTCGCGCGCCGCCTTCCCGGGCTCGCCCAGGACGGCGCTGAGCATGGTCACGCCGCGGCGCGTGGCGGAGGCGACCAGCACGTAGCGGGCGGCCTCGGTGTGGCCGGTCTTCACCCCGTCGACGTAGGGGACTGCGCCGATGAGGTCGTTGGTGTTCTCGATCAGGCGCGTGTGCGACCCGGTGGTGAGGCGCGCCGAGTGCAGGGCGACGGTGCGGCGGAAGAAGGCGTGGCGGCGCAGCTGCCCGGTGAGGGTCACGAGGTCGCGGGCGCTGGAGTGGTTGCCCGGCTGGTCCAGCCCGATCGGGTTGGCGTAGGCGGTCTGGGTCAATCCCAGCTCCTGCGCGCGGGCGTTCATCTGCGCCACGAACGCCGGCTGGGACCCGGACGTCCCGGCGGCCAGCGTCGCCGCCGCGTCGTTCGCGCTCTCCAGCAGCAGGGCGCGCAGCAGGTCGCGTACGGACAGGCGCTCGCCGGCCCGCAGGTGGATCTGCGACTCGGCCGGGGTGGCGGCGTAGGGGACCGCGGTGAAGACGTCGTCCAGGCCCACCCGCTCGAGCACGAGCAGCGCGGTCATGAGCTTGGTGGTGCTGGCCACGGGACGCGGGACCTCGGAGTCCTTGCGCAGCAGGACGTCGCCGGTCTGGGGCTGCACGAGGATGGCCTGTGGGGCCGAGAGCGCGGGCGGAGGGCCGCCGGCCCGGGCCGCGGGCGCGAGGAGCCCGGCCGCCGCGAGCGCGGCGACGGCGAGGCGGGCGGTGCGACGGGTCACTGCCGCAGCTTGAGGCGGACGCCGGGCTGGAGCGCCTGCGCGTCGACGGTCGGGTTCAACGCGACCAGGCTCTCGGGCGTGAGACCGAAGCGCGCGGCGATCGAGGACAGGGTGTCCCCCGTCTGGACGACGTAGGTACGGCGAGCGGGCGCGACCTTGCGCTGGGTCGTCGTGACGCGCGCGCCCGTGCCCGAGCCGCCGCCGTCGACGTTCCCAACCACCAGCAGGATCGCGATGAAGGCGGCGACGAGGGCGATCGGCGCCAGGTAGCGCGCTGGGCTTCGGGCCGCCATGGCGCGGCGATGATACCCGCGAATCCGGGCCGTCGGACCTCGTGCACGAGGCTTGTCAACCTGCCCCGGCGGCCAGGTCGCGCGCGGCGTCGCGCAGCCGCTGCGCTTCGGAGCGGGCCGCCGCCGCGGGATCGCCGCCCGCGCGCTCGCCCGCGGTGGCGATGCTGCGCGAGGCGGTGACCAGGCCGCCGCCGGGACCGGGCGCGAAGGCGGGCGCGAGGTCCTCGACGCGGCCGCCCTGCGCGCCCACCCCGGGCAGCAGGAACGGGGCGCGCGGCATCAGCTCGCGCATGCGGGCGACGTGCTCGGGCGCGGTGGCGCCGACCACGGCGCCGACGTCGGCCAGCCCGTCCCCCGTCCCGCCCAGGTCGTGGACGAGGGCCGCGAGGCGCTCCCACAGGGGCGCGCCGTCGACGGGCAGGTCCTCGACGTCGGCGGCGCCCGGGTTCGAGGTCCGCACGAGGACGAAGACCCCGGCACCCGCGTCGCGAGCCGCCTGCACCAGGGGCTCCAGCGCGTCGCGGCCGAGCAGGGGGTTGGCGGTGAAGGCGTCCGCCCCCAGTCCCGGCGCGTCGCCCCAGGGCGTGGGCGTGGAGCCGACCAGCGCCTGCCCGTAGGCGGCGGCGGTGACGGGGACGTCGCCGCGCTTGCCGTCGGCGATCACCAGCAGGCCCGCCTCGCGGGCGCGGGCGACGGTCGCCTGCAGGGCGGCCCAGCCCGGCGCGCCCAGGCGCTCGAAGCAGGCCAGCTGCGGCTTGACCGCGACGCAAGCCGGTCCGGCCGCGTCGATCAGGGCGGCGCAGTGCGCGGCGACCGCCGCGGCCGCCCGCTCGGCCGGAGTCCCGTCCGCGGGCGCGGCCTCGGCCCCCACCGGCCACAGCCGGGCCGGATCGGGGTCGAGGCCGAGCACGACCTGCGACCCGCGCTCCTGAACGCGGGCCGCAAGCCGCTCGCCGAAGGGAGTCATCAGAGCTCAGATCGACGAGCCACTGGGCGTGCCTGGCCAGGACGCAGGGGGTGGGACAGTGCTCTGCACGGACCACCCCCGAGGACACCGCCAGGCACGTCCAGGGGACGGCGCCTAACCGTTGACAGCGGCCTTGAGCTTTGCCCCCGCGCTGAAGCGCGGCACGCGGGACGCGGAGATCTGGATGGTCTCGCCGGTACGGGGGTGCTTGCCCTGGCGTGCGCCGCGCTGGGCCACGTGGAACTTGCCGAAGCCGGTGAAGTTGACCTCGCCGCCGCCTCTGAGCACATCCTGGATGTTGCTGAGCACGGCGTCCACGGCCTCTTCGGCCTCGCGCTTGCTGTCGAACTGGCTGGACACACGGTCAACGAACTCGGACTTCGTCACTGACTGCCTCCTTCGGGGGTATCGGTGGGCTTTCGAAGCTAACAACGGGCGCGGACACCCGGCCCGCGCCCCGGCGTCGAATCTCGCTAGTTGCGCCTTTTTCGCCCCGTGCCTGCCGGGGTCAGGCGTCATCCGCGCCCGGCCCGCCCCGCACCGGAGCGGCCACGTCGACCATGGACTCGGCGACCTCGATCAGCGCCCGGGCCTGGTCGGAGTCGGCCGCAAGCATCGTCAGGCGTCCGTCCGCGGCGTACAGCTTCGCGTAGGGCCGCCGGCCCTCGCGGCGGCGCCGCAGAGCGCCGGCGGCGTCGCCGACCACGCCGGTCACCGCGTCCAGCGGACCCCGCTGCCTCACCGGCCCGGCTCGATCCCGCGCAGCGTCATGTGGACGTCGTAGCGCATGGTCGCGGGCAGGGCGCTGCGCGCCGCGACCACCGCGATCGCGCGGCGGCCGTGACGGGCCGCGAACACCGTGCCGCGGCCCGTGGAGACCTCGATCTCGTCCGCGTCCCCGGCCAGCTCCAGGAGCTCACGGGCGGGCGCGGCCAGGGCCCGGCTGCCCGCCAGGCGCCGGCCGTCGGCGCCGAGCACGACCCCGTCGCGGGCGTCGACCGCCATGGCCAGCAGCTCGTCCAGTGCGCGTTCCGGGGACACGGCAGAGCAGAATAGGGGCGTGCCCCTGGCCAAGGCCGCCTGGCTGACCACCGTGATCGCGTGCGTGATCGCGGCCGTCGTGATGGCCGCGACGGGATACCTGGGCTACGCCGCGACGGCCGGCTGCGTCGCGCTGGCCGCGGCGATCAACCTGCGCTGAGGGGCGGGATCTCCGTCCCGGGCTGGACGCGGTCCTCGGGCTCGAGGTGGATCAGGACGTCGGCTCCGCGCAGCCGCGCGCGGATCGCGTCCTGCATCGCGTGGGCGGTCGCGTGGGCGTCCTCCAGGGTCGTGCCCGCGCGGAACTGGACGTGCAGGTCCACGTAGCGCTGGGCGCCGGCCCGCCGTGTGCGCAGCTTGTGGAAGCCCGCCACGCCGCGCGGCCCGAAGGCCCGGATCTCGTCGCGGATGATCTGCATCTCGGCCTCGGGCAGAGCCTCGTCCACCAGCACGCGGGTGGAGCGCATGAGGATCCGCCAGCCGGATGCGACGATCGCGACGGCCACCAGCAGCGCGATCGCGGGGTCCAGCCAGGTGGCCCCGGTGAGCTGCACGAGCACCAGCGCGACGAGCACGCCGCCCGACGTGAAGGCGTCGGTGCGCAGATGCGCGGCGTCGCCCTCCAGGGCGGCCGATTCGGTCTCGCGCGCGCGGCGCGCGATGAACGCGGACACGGCCAGGTTGGCCACCATCGAGAAGGCGATGACCGCGATGCCGAAGCCCAGCTTCTCGACCGGGGCACTGTGCGCCAGCCGGCGGATCGCCTCGAAGGCGATGACCCCCGAGCCGACCAGGATCAACATCCCCTCGATGGCCGCGGCCAAATTCTCCACCTTCTCGTGGCCGTAGCGGTGGCCCTCGTCCGCGGGCTCCTCGGCCTTGCGGACGGAGAAGTACGCGACGATCGAGGCCACCAGGTCGATGGCCGAGTGCATGGCCTCGGTGAGGATCGCGACCGAGCCGGTGAGCGACCCGGCCACCACCTTGAGCAGGATCAGCGCCGTGTTGGACGCGATCGACAGCAGCGCGGCGGGCGTGCGGCCCGGCACCGGCGGCCGGGCGGGCACGACCGGCGCGGGGCGCCGGCTCAGGTCGGGTCGAGCCATGACTGCAGCGCGCGCGCGGCGTGCCCGCGGTGGCTGATCGCGTCCTTCTCTTCGTCGGTGAGCTCGGCCATCGTGCGGTCGCCGTCGCCCTGGTCGGGGAGGAAGACCGGGTCGTAGCCGAAGCCCCGCTCGCCGCGCGCCTGCGCGGACATGGTCCCTTCGCAGCGGCCCTCGAACAGCTGCTCGCGCTCGGGGTCAACGTAGGCCAGCGCGCACACGTAGGCCAGTGCGCTGCCGGGCGGGGCCTGCGCGCGCAGCTTCGCCAGGTTGTCGGCGTCGTTCGCGTGCTCGCCGGCGTAGCGGGCCGAGCGCACGCCCGGGGCGCCGCCCAGCGCGGCGGCCTCGATCCCGGAGTCGTCGGCGATGGCCGCCCGGCCCAGCGCCTGGGCCGCGGCGCGCGCCTTGGGGAGCGCGTTGCCGGCGAAGGTGTCGGCGGTCTCCGGCGGCAGCTCCACGTCGTCGGGGAGCAGCTCGATGTCGTGGCCGGGGAGCAGCCGTTCGAGCTCCCGGCGCTTGTGCGGGTTGCGGGTGGCGACCACGAGCCTCACCGGGCCGCGACGTCCGCGGCACGCAGGGTCTCCTCCTGCACGGCGCGCAGGCCGTCGATCCCGGTCGCGGCGAGCGCCAGCAGCTCGTCCAGGTGCGCGCGCGAGAGCGGCGTGCGCTCGGCGGTGGCCTGGACCTCCACCAGCCCGCCGTCCCCGGTCATGACCACGTTGGCGTCCACCTCGGCGGAGGAGTCCTCGGGGTAGTCGAGGTCCAGCAGCGGCTCGCCGTCCACCACGCCGCAGGAGACGGCGGCGACGCTGCCGGTGAGCGGGACGGATTCCAGGTTGCCTTCCCGCACGAGCCGCTGGCAGGCCAATGCAAGGGCGACGTAGCCGCCCGTGATCGAGGCGCAGCGGGTGCCGCCGTCGGCCTGCAGGACGTCGCAGTCCACGTAGACGGTGCGCTCGCCCAGGGCCTCGAAGTCGACGACGCCGCGCAGGGATCGCCCGATGAGGCGCTGGATCTCGACGGTGCGCCCGTCGGGGCGCCCGCGGGACACGTCGCGCTGCCGGCGGTCGCCGGTGGAGGCCGGGAGCATTCCGTACTCGGCGGTGAGCCACCCGCGCCCGGCGCCCGTCATCCACTTGGGGACGCTGTCGGTGATGGAGGCGGTGCAGATCACGCGCGTCTCGCCGGCGGAGATCAGGGCGGACCCGGTGGCCGGACGCACGAAGCCGGCCTCGATGGCGATGGGCCGCAGGTCGGCGGGGCCGCGGCCGTGGGAGCGCTCGCGCGCCATCAGGCGGCCGCCCCCGCGCCGGCCGGCAGGGTGACGTGCTCGACCTCGCCCAGGGGCATCTGAAGGAAGCGGGTCCCGAGGTCGCGGAACTTCTCGACGTCGCCGGTGCACTGGAAGCGGTACTCGCCCTCGCCCTCGCGCGGGCTGGCCAGTCCGCGGGAGCCCAGTACGTGGTCGACCTGGCGCGCCAGGGGAACGCCCGAGGTGATCAGCTGCACGTCGCGCCCGAGCAGGCGCTGGATCACGGGCCGCACCAGCGGATAGTGGGTGCTCCCCAGCACGACGGTGTCGACGCCGGCCTCGCGCAGCGGCGCGCAGTAGCCCCGCACGGTCTCCACCAGCTCCTCGGTCATCGGGAACCCGCGCTGGATGATCTCCGCGAGGTCGTGACAGGGGACGGAGAACAGGTGGACGTGGGGATCGATCGCCGAGATCGCCCGCTCGTAGGCCCCGCTGCGCACGGTCACGTCGGTGGCCAGCAGGCCGACCTTGCCGTTGCGGCTGGCCGCGACGGCGTGCACGGCGGCCGGGGCGACGACGCCGATCACGTCCACGCCGAGGGTCGTCTGCATCATGCGCTCCTGCAGCGCCGGCAAGGCCGCCGCCGACGCCGAGTTGCAGGCGACCACCAGCAGCTTCACCCGCTGGGCCAGCAGCTCCTCGGCGATCTCCAGCGAGAAGCGCTGCAGCTCCTCCGGCGAGCGCGGGCCGTACGGGAAGCGCGCGGTGTCGGCGAGATAGACGAAGTCCTCCTGAGGCAGCTGGACGAGCAGCTCGTGCAGGACGGTCAACCCGCCGACGCCGGAGTCGAAGACACCGATCGGCCGGCCCGGGGCATCGGACGGAAGGGGCATGCCCCTCGATGTTCTCAAACGCGGCCCCAATCGGCCGGTGGGTCACTTCACGCCATCGAGGGCCTCCTTGAGCTTGGTGACGATCGTGCGCGCGATGCCGCCGTCGCCGAGGCTGGTCTTGCGCGTCGCGGCCACCACTCCGGCCAGCACGACCGCCACCAGCAGGATCAGCGCGACGTACTCGACCGTGCCCTGCCCGCCCGCGTCGCGCGCCCTGCGGCCCGCCCCCCGTCCCAGCAGCCTGGCGTGCAACGCCCCCATCGCTCGATAGCCCATCCCGTCTCCTCCCGCTCGCGGTTGTCCGTATGCCTGCCGGGATGGTCGGAGCCGGACGGTTGCGGGTGACGTCGCGAAGGTCACGAAATCGCGCGGGAAGCGCGTCTATACTCGCGGGCCGGCGCCCGGGGCAGACTCGCGCGCCGCCCCAGCACATGAGCCGCCTGTCACGCCATCCCGGCCCCGCCGGGGACACGCCGGAGCCGTCCCCCCCGCTGAGAGGCCGAGCCCGAGGTCGCGCGCGACGGCGCCTGCGCTACCTGCGCCAGCTGCGCGACCTCCAGCTGCGCGACGTCGGCGGCCTGGTGTTCGACCTGTACCGCTTCGGCGAGCAGCGCGAGGCGCTCGTGCGCGGGAAGCTCGACGCGATCATCGCCACCGACAAGGAGATCGGGACGCTGGAGCTGAGCCTCGGCCTGACCCCGCGCCGGATCCTGGAGGTCCGCCAGCCGGGAGTCGGCGGCGTCTGCGCCGGGTGTGGCGCCTTCCACGCCAGCGACGCCCGCTTCTGCTCGACGTGTGGCGTCGAACTGACGGTCGCCACGGCCGCCGCCGCGGCCGACCGCGCCCGCCAGGCGATGGATGAGTGGTACGACGCGGAGGCCGCACCCGCCCCCGCTCCGGCACCGGTCCCCGAGCCGGCCGTCGCGGCCGAGACCGAGGCCGCCCCGGTCGCCGAAGCGGCTCCGCCGGACGCGACGCCGGCGCCCGAGACCGCGGTCGAGGCCGTCATCTCCCCCGAGGAGTCCGCCGAAGAGGAGATCTCCGTCGAGGCCATCCCGTCCGCCGAGGAGGCGCCGGCCGAGGCGGTCCCCGAAGTCGAAGACGACGCCACTCAGGCTCACCCCGCCGTCGAGGCCCCCCAGTCGAACGGCGCCGCTCCTCGCGACGCGGAGGAGTCCGACGAGGTCGCCGCGGTCGGTCCGCGCCGCGGACGGTCCGGACAGGCGCACCCGCGACGGCGCCGCGGCTCGAGCCGGTGAGCGCGACCGCGACGCAGAGCCCGCCGACCCCGCGCTGCCCTCACTGCGGGGCCCGCATGGCGCCGGAGCAGGACTGGTGCCTGGAGTGCGGCACCGCCGTCACCACCCGTGTCGTCCCCCCGCCGTCCTGGGGTCTGCCGCTCGCCGTCGGCCTGGGCGCCCTCGCCCTCCTGGCCGCGATCGTCGTGGTGACCCTGAACCTCCTGTCCGACGACGCCAAGCAGTCCGCCTCCACCCCGGCGAAGCCGGCCGCGGCGGTCGCCCCCGCCCGCACGACCACCGCCCCGGTCCGCGCCGCCCAGCCGCAACCCACCACGCCGGCGGCCGCGCCCCCCGCGACGACGCCGACCACCACCACGACCGAGACCGTCCCCGGCGCCACGGAAGCACGGGGCGGCGGCCCGGTCCCCGTCTGGCCCGCGAACAAGGACGCGTACACCCTCGTGGTCGACAGCACCAGCGATCGCGCCGCCGCCGAGAAGCGCGCCCGCGAGCTCATCGCCGGCGGCCAGGACGCCGGGATCCTGCGCAGCGACGGCTACGACTTCTTCTCGCCCGGCGCCTGGATCGTGTGGGCCGGCCAGTACCCCGACCGCCCCGCGGCCGAGAAGGCCGCCCCGAAGGTCCAGCGCAAGGCTCCCAGCGCGTACGTGACGCTGATCCGCAAGCGCGCCGGACGCTAGACGTCCGGCCACCAGCGGCGCAGCCGGTCCAGCGCCTCCTCGGTCAGCGGGTGGCGCGCGACCTCGGGCAGCGCAACCTCGTCCTCAGCGCCAAACGCCGAGAGCGTCACCACGACCGACCGCGCCAGCGCGTCCAGCTCGTAGCCGCCCTCCAGCACCGCCCCGAGCGGGACGCCGGCCTCCCCGGCCACCGCGCGCAACGCGCGGGACAGCCCCGCATACCCCGCGTCCGTGACCGCGCAGTCCGCGAGCGGGTCGTCGGCGTGCGCGTCGTAGCCCGCCGATACGAGGACCAGCTCGGGCCGGTAAGCGCGCGCCAGCGGCGCCACCAGGTGGGCGACGTGGGACAGGAAGACGCCGTCGCCCGAGCCCGGCGGCACCGGGAGGTTGACGGTGTGGCCCGCGCCCTCGCCCGTCCCCGTCTCCTCGAAGCTCCCGGTCCCCGGGTACAGCGGCCACTGGTGGATGGAGACGAACAGCACGCCGGGATCGGACTCGAAGACCGCTTGGGTCCCGTTGCCGTGGTGCACGTCCCAGTCGACGACGAGCACCCGCTGCGCCCCGTGCGCGTCGCGCGCGCGGCGCGCCGCCACCGCGACGTTGTTGAGCAGGCAGAAGCCCATCGCCCGCGCCGGCTCGGCATGGTGGCCGGGCGGGCGCAGACCGCAGAACGCGCTCCCGAACGAGCGCTCCCCGAGCAGCAGGTCCACCATGTGCGCCGCTCCGCCGGCCGCGTGCAGCGCCGCGTCCCAGGAGCCGGCGCTGGTCACCGTGTCGAGGTCGATCGCGCCCCCGCCTCGCTCGGACAGCGCGCGGATCGCGTCCAGGTGCGCCCGGGGATGGACCGCGAGCAGCGCCTCCTCGGACGCCGCCGGCGCCTCGACGCGCTCCACCCCGGCCCAGTCGCGCTCATCCAGCGCGGCCTCGATCGCGACGATGCGCTGGATGCGCTCGGGGTGGGCGCCGGTGTCGTGCCGCAGCGAGGACGGGTGGCGCAGATAGGCGACGGCGCCCATCGGCGTACGGTATTCCCTCCTTCGCCATGGCCTCCCCCGCCCTCATCGAGGCCGACCTCGCCGTCGTCGGCGCCGGCGCCGCCGGCCTGTTCACCGCCCTGACCGCCGCGCGCGAGGGCGCCCGCGTCGCGCTGGTCTCCGCCACGCCGCTGGCGGAGTCCGCGTCCTACTGGGCCCAGGGCGGCCTGGCCGCGGCCATCGCCTTCGACGACTCCCCCCAGCGCCACCTCGAGGACACTGTCGCCGCCGGACGTGGGGCGGTGCGCCCGTCCGCGGCCGAGGTCCTGTGCGCCGAGTCCCCCGCGCGCGTGATCGACCTCGAGCGCATGGGCGTGCGCTTCGACGCCGACCGTCAGGGCCGCCTCGCGCTCGGCCTGGAGGGCGGGCACTCGGCGCGGCGGATCGCCCACGCCGGCGGCAGCGCCACCGGGCGGCGCGTCACGCGCCAGCTCTCGGCGCTGGTGGCCGAGGACGCGCGCATCGAGGTCCTCGAGCGCCGCCGGGCCGTCGGGATGTGGACCGTGGACGGTCGGTGCGCGGGTCTGGTCTGCGACGACGGTCGCGCGGTTGCGAGCCGGGCCGTGGTCCTGGCCACCGGAGGCGCCGCGGCCCTGTGGGAGCGCACCACGAACCCGCCGGGCGCGATCGGCGCCGGCCTGGTCCTGGCCCACCACGCGGGCGCCGCCCTGGCCGACCTGGAGCTGATGCAATTCCACCCCACGGCGGTGGTGGCCGCCAACGGGCGGGGATCGATCGACGGCTTCCTGGTCACCGAGGCGATCCGCGGGGAGGGAGCGACGCTGCTGGACGGCGGGGAGCGCTTCGTCGACGAGCTGGCGCCGCGCGACGAGGTCGCCCGCGCGATCCAGACCCGGCTGCGCGACTCGGCCGCGGATGCGGTGATGCTCGACATGCGCGGCGTCGATCCCGGCCGCTTCCCCAACGTCGTGGGGACGCTGCGCCGCGGCGGACTGGACCCGGTCCGCGACCTGATCCCGGTGGCCCCCGCCGCGCACTACCTGATGGGCGGGATCGCCACCGACCTGCACGCCCGTTCCAGCGTTGCCGGGCTCTACGCCGTCGGGGAGTGCGCCTGCACCGGGCTGCACGGGGCCAACCGGCTGGCCTCCAACTCCCTGTCGGAGTGCTTCGTGTTCGGGCGGCGGGCCGCGCTGGCCGGCCTGGACGACCCCCCCGGCGCCCGGGGCGCTCCGCCCGAGCTGGACGCGGTCGCCGCTCCGGCCGCGCGCCCGTCGCCGGAGACCCGGGCCGCACTGTGGCGTTTGGCCGGACTGGAGCGCGACGCCGCCGGGCTGCGCGAGCTGAGCGAGGACCCCCATCCCCTGGCGCGACTGGTCGCGGCCTGCGGACTGGCGCGCGAGGAGAGCCGGGGCGCGCACTGGCGCCGCGACTTCCCGGAGGTGGACCCGGATCGCGACCTGTGCCACGCGGTCGTTCACCCGGGTGAGGCCCCGCGCTTCGAGCACTGGGACTGACGCGCCTCACCCGCCGGGTGAAATGCGGGTGATCGCCCCTACCCCGGTGCTTAACGCCGAGTTAACAATGGCGACGTTCTGAGCTTCACAGGGTCGACCCATACTCCCTTGCGCAGGATGCACGAGGGAGCAAGTCGGAGGAGTCAGGGAGGGAGCCGATGTATCGCTTCAGTCGAGCCATCTACCGGGAACTGGCAGGGGACATCGCCGAGTCCGACGTATGCGACGACGCGAACAACCACGAGCGCGTGCTGCGCGCCTGTGAGTCCGCAGTCGAACGGCTGGCGACGGACCGCCACTACTTCGCGCGTCCGGCTCGCACGCTGTTCAACGACATCCGCATCTACTTCCCCGTGTGCGCTCAGCACCGGGTGTGGCGCGTGGTCGAGCGCTACATGGCGTTCGCCGACGAGTACTTCCAGCGCCAGCCGCTGCGAGGATTCGACATCAACGGCAACCCGCTGGAGTGCCGCGCGACGACGCGCAAGGGCACGGCTTGCCAGCGGATGCCACTGCCGCACAACGGCTATTGCCCGTCGCACCAGCACCTCGTCGAGACCGAGGAGCTCGAGGTGGCGGCCGCCGCGACAGCCGAGCTCCGAGAGCTCGAGCTGGCCGCGTAGGCCTCAGCGCCGCTTCGCCGTCCAGCCGCGGAGCGCGGCGGGGTCGTTTCCCGCCGTGCTCCTTGGCGTGGACGTGGGTGGGACCTTCACCGACGTCGTCCTGGCCGTCGACGGCCGGCTGGTCACGGCGAAGGCGCCGACCACGCCGGCCGACCAGTCCGAAGGCGTCATCCGCGCGGTCATGCTCGCGCTGGAACGTGCTGGGCGGCGGGCCGGGGAGGTCACCGAGTTCGCCCACGGCATGACCGTGGCCACGAACGCCTTGCTGGAGGGGCGTGGGGCGCGCACCGCGCTGGTGGCCACCGAGGGGTTCGTGGACGTGGTGGAGCTGGGACGCCAGGCGCGCGCCGACCTCTACCGCCTGTGCGCGGCGCACCCGGCGCCGCTGGTGCCGCCCGAGCGGCGAATCGGCGTCGACGAGCGCATGACGCCCGACGGGCCCCTGCGCGAGCTGCGCGACCCCGGGGCCGTGGCGGAGCGGGTGGCGTCCACCGAGCCCGAGGCGGTGGCGGTCGTGCTCCTGCACGCCTACCGCCACCCCGAGCACGAGCGGGCGCTGGGCGAGGCGCTGGGCGCCCGGCTGCCGGGAGTCCACGTATCGCTGTCGCACGAGGTGGTCGGCACCTTCCGGGAGTTCGAGCGCGCGGCCACAACCGAGGTGGACGCCTCCCTCTCCCCGCTGCTGGCCGGCTACCTGCGACGCCTCACCGCGCGAGCGCGGGAGGCGGGCCTGCCCGAGCCCTCGATCATGCAGTCCAGCGGTGGGCTGACCGACCTGGAGTCCGCGGCCGCGCACGCCGCGGTCACCGTGCTGTCCGGGCCGGCCGGGGGAGCGAGCGGCGCGGCCTTCGTCGCGGCGGCGGCGGGCGAGGAGGACGCGCTGTGCTTCGACATGGGCGGGACGTCGTGCGACGTGTGCGTAGTGGAGGGCGGGCGGGTCCGCGAGACCGCCGGGCGCGAGGTCGCGGGACGGCCGCTGGCGCTGCCCATGCTGGACATCGACACGGTGGGCGCCGGCGGCGGGTCGGTGGCCTGGCGCGACCCGGGCGGCGCCCTGCGGGTCGGGCCTCGCTCGGCGGGTGCCGAGCCGGGGCCCGCGTGCTACGGCCGCGGCGGGACGGAGCCCACGGTGACCGACGCGAACCTGCTCCTCGGTTACCTGGGCGGCGGTGCGCTGGCCGGGGGCGTCGAGCTGGATCGGGAAGCGGCGTCGGCGGCGGTCGGCGGCCTGGCGCGGGAGCTGGAGTTGGACCCGCTGGACTGCGCGGAGGGGATCGTGCGCGTGGCCAACGCCGAGATGGCCCGGGCGCTGCGCGTGTCCACGGTGGAGCGCGGTGTGGACCCGCGCGGGTTCGCGCTGCTGGCCTTCGGCGGCGCGGGGCCGATGCACGCCGCGGCGATCGCGCGCGAGCTGGGCATGACGCGGATCCTGTGCCCGCCGACCTCGGGCGTGCTGGCCGCGCTGGGCCTGGTGGTGGGAGAGCGCCGGCGCGACGTGCAGCGCAGCCTGCTGCTGGAGGGCGACGACCTGACCGATGCGGCGGTGGCCGACGCGTTCTCGGAGCTGGCCGTGCGTGCGCGGGCCGAGCTGGGCGAGGATCGGGCCGCCCTGCGCGCGACCTACGAGCTGCGCTACCGGGGCCAGGCCTTCGAGCTGCCGGTGGTCCGCGAGGGCGACGAGGCCGCCGGGACCGAGGAGCTGCGGGCCGCCTTCGCCGCCGCCCACGAGGAGCGCTACGGGTATGCCGACACGGAGGCGGGCGTCGAGCTTGTGACGCTTCGGGTGACCGCTGTGACGGCGGGCGCGGGAATCTCCCCGGGGCGGGCGGGGTCCGACGCGGGCGAGGCCTCTCCCGCCTCCACCCGCGAGGCCGTCTTCGACGGCGCCACGGCCGACGCGGCGGTGTGGCGCGGGGCCCCCGCGCCCGGAGCCCGGATCGAGGGCCCGGCGGTATGCGAGCTCCCGGAGTCCACGCTCGTGGTCCCGCCGGGCTGGTCCGGCGACGTCGATCCCACCGGCGCGATCCGGCTGGAGTCCGCGTCGTGAGCGGCGTCGACCCGATCACGCTCCAGGTCCTCCTCGGGGCGCTGCGGGCGGCGTGCGAGGAGATGGGCGCCACGCTGATCCGCGCCAGCCACTCGGCCAACATCAAGGAGCGCCGGGACGCGTCCACCGCGCTCTTCGACGCCCGCGGCGAGATGGTCATGCAGGCCGAGCACATCCCCGTCCATCTGGGAGCGATGCCCGCCGCGGTGGCCGCCGTCCTGGACGAGGACCACGCGCCCGGACGCTCCTGGGTCCTCAACGACCCCTTCCGCGGCGGCACCCACCTGCCCGACATCACCGTGATCACCCCCGTCTTCGCGGACGGCGGCGACGACCTGCTCGGCTTCGCCGCCAGCCGGGCCCATCACGCGGACGTCGGCGGCAAGGTCCCGGGATCGATGCCCGCCGACTCCACCACGCTGGAGGAGGAGGGTGTGGTGATCGAAGCCCAGCCGCTGGACGACGAGACCATCGAGCGCGTGGCCGCCCGGATGCGCCAGCCGGCGCAGCGGCGGGCCGACCTGCGCGCCCAGCTCGCCGCCAACCGGGCCGGCGAGCGGCGCCTGCGCGAGCTGGCCCAGCGCGCGGGCGCCGACACCCTGCACGCAGCGATGGACGCCGTCCTCGACTACGCCGAGCGCCGCACGCGCGCCTGCCTCGCGGAGATGCCGGACGGGACCTACTCCGCGCGCGACTTCCTCGAGGCGATGGCGCCCGGCGAAAGCAGCGGCTCCGGCGACGGCCACGAGGCCGGCGACGGCGCCGAAGACGGCGGCTTCGGCGACGGCCACGAGGCGGGCGACGGCGACCGCAACGGCGAGGGCGATCACTTCGGAGAGGACCTCGAGCTGCGCCTGGAAGCGACCGTGTCCGGCGACCAGCTGATCCTGGACTTCGCCGGCAGTGCCCCGCAGCACGCCGGCAACCTGAACTGCCCGCTGGCCGTAACCCGGTCGGCGGCGTACTTCGCCGTGCGCGTGCTCACCGATCCCGACATCCCGCCCTGCGCGGGCGCCTACCGCCCGGTCGAGGTCCGGGCGCCGGAGGGCAGCCTGCTCAACGCCCGGCCGGGGGCGGCGGTGGTGGCGGGCAACGTGGAGACCTCCTCGCGCGTGGCGGACCTCATCCTCGCCGCCTTCGGCCGCGCCCTGGGGCAGGGGACGATGAACAACCTGACGCTGGGCAACGACCAGTTCACCTACTACGAGACGCTCGGCGGCGGGCAGGGGGCCTGCCCGGACGCGGACGGGCCCAGCGCGGTCCACGTGGCCATGAGCAACACCCTGAACACTCCCGTGGAGGCGCTGGAGCTGGAGTTCCCGCTGCGGGTCGTGGAGTACGCGCTGCGCCGCGGCACCGGCGGCGCGGGCCGCCACCGCGGCGGCGACGGCGTGGCCCGGGAGGTCGAGGCCCTGGCGCCGATGGACTTCTCACTGCTGACCGAGCGCCGCCGCCACGCCCCGCCCGGCGCCGGCGGAGGCGAGCCCGGCGCCCGCGGCCGCAACCTGCTCGACGGCGAGGAGCTGCCACCCAAGGCGAGCGGACGGCTGGAGCCCGGGTCGCGGTTGCGCATCGAGACGCCGGGAGGCGGCGGCCACGGCGCTCCGCCGTAGGCTGGACGAGCGGCCGGCGCCGTGAACAGCGGGCATCGAGGGGTTGGATCGGCCGCACTGTCCTGCCTAGAGGTCGGTATCCGACACTTAGGCAGGACAGTGGACCGCGAAACGCTCCGGACCGACCCCCTCGATGCCCGCTGTTCGTCCCGCCATCCGCGATGATCCCCGCATGCGCGTCGGTTTCATCGGCCTGGGGATCATGGGCTCGCGGATGGCGGCGAACCTCGCGCGTGCCGGCCACGAGCTGACGGTCTGGAACCGCACCGCCGCGAAGGCGCAGGAGTGGGTGGCGGACCATGGCGGGACGGTCGCCACGACCCCGGCCGAGGCAGCCGCCGGCGCGGAGGCCCTCATCACGATGGTGGTGGATGGCCCCCAGGTGGAAGCCGTGCTGCTCGGCCCCGACGGCGCCGCCGAGGGAGCCGGCGACGGCCTGCTGTGCATCGACATGTCCACCATCGCCCCCGCCGACGCCCGCCGGATCGGCGCGGCGCTCAACAAGAAGGGCCTCGCCTTCATGGACGCCCCCGTGACCGGGTCCTCCCCCAAGGCCCAGGACGGCACGCTCACGATCATGGCCGGCGGTGAGGCCCGCTACTACGAGCGCGCACTGCCCCTGTTCGAGGCCATGGGGAAGGTCGTCCTGCACGCCGGCGCGCTGGGCGACGGCCAGACCATCAAGGTGATCAACAACGCGGTCGCCGCCGTCAACACCGCGGTCGCGGGCCAGGCCCTGCTGGTCGGCCGGCAGGCCGGCGTCGACCTCGACGCCCTGGAGCGGGTCATGAACGCCGGCTCCGGCGGCTCGGCCATGCTGGCGCTCAAGGCGGGGCCGATGCGCGCCCACGATTTCTCGACGCTGTTCAAGCTCGAGCACATGCTCAAGGACGTCCGGCTGTGCCTGGAGGCGGCCCGCGAGGCGGGCGCGACCTTCCCCTTCGCCCAGGAGGCGGAGGCCATCCTGGCCGAGGCGGAGCAGCGCGGGCTGGGCGAGCAGGACTTCGCGGCGCTGGTGGAGGTACTGGAGGCCCGCGCCGGAGCGAAGCTCTAGAAAAACTCCCTGGTTACCAGGGACATTTGGCGATCCGGCGGGGTTTGCGTAGAATGCCGGACTCCCCGTGGCGGTACCAACACCAGTGCGCCCGGGGATCGCAACACCGAAGGACCCCTCCGACTTATGCCAATAGCTTTCAAGGAATGGGCTGTGACCGTGCGCGCTCTTGCCGAGGGCGAGCAGCTGGTGACCCTGCGCAAGGGCGGCATCCGCGAGGACCGCAAGCACTTCAAGGTCGAGCACGACCGCTTCTTCCTCTATCCGACCTTCGACCACCAGCGGATCGACCTGGTCCGCGACTCCCACAAGCCGGAGCTGCGCCGCGCCCTGGAGGAGGGCGTGTGGGCCGACGGCGAGCCCTCCATGCACGCCTGGACGCTGGACGGCGGCATCGTGCAGCCCGACCGCGTGCGCATCCGCGCCTGGGCCGAGGTGGCCGGTCACTACGAGATCGCAGACCCCCGCGCGGTCGACGCCCTCTCCCCCTTCTACGTCTGGACGACCGACTACGCCGAGAAGCGCCTGGCCTGGAAGCGGCGCCATCCGCTCCACGTGCTGCTGCTGCGCGTCTACCGCATCCCGCGGCCGGTGACGGTGAAGGTCCGCGACGAGTACTTCGGCTGCCGCTCCTGGCTGGAGCTCCAGCGCGAGCTGCCCTTCGAGGGGACACCCGTCCTCTCGGACGAGGAGTTCGAGCGCGCCGCCGAGGCCATCGAGGCGATCGCGAGCGACGCGACGCCGGCGATGGCGTAGCTCCCCACCGCCGCATCGACCACATTCCGGGCGGTAGGGTCCGGGCCGTGCGAAGGGGGCTGTCAGTCGTGCTCGCCGCCGGGGCGTTCCTCGGCGTGCCGGCCTACGCGCCCGCGGCCGCGCCGGTCCTGCCCTACCAGGCCAACGACGGCGGCGGCTTCCGTGACGTCCTGCCGCCCGGCACTAACGGCCTGGCCAACCCGACCGGGCTCGCCGCCTTCCTCTCGGCCGGGACGCGCCCGCCGCACAACGACGACCAGCTCGGCATGTACCGCGACCTGGTGTACGCCTCGCCGGGCATCACGGCGGACACCCTGGGCCGGTACTTCAAGGACTCCTCGTTCGGCGTCAGGCCGGGCGACGTCGAGCGCACCTACAGCCCCGGCGGGCGGGCCGACGTCACGGTGGTGCGCGACAGGGGCTACGGCGTCCCCCACGTGTACGCGACCACCCGCGAGGGCGCGATGTACGCGCTCGGCTACGCGGCCGCCGAGGACCGGCTGTTCTTCATCGACGTCCTGCGCCACCTGGGCCGCGCGCAGCTCGCGTCCTTCGCCGGCGGCGCGCCGGGGAACCGCGCCTTCGACCAGATGCAGTGGTCGGTCGCCCCCTACACCGAGGCCGACATGACCAAGCAGATCGACATCGGCCTGCGGCTCTACGGCGCCGACGGGATCCAGGTCAAGAACGACGCCGAGGCCTACGTCGAGGGCATCAACCGCTACATCGCCGAGGCCAAGCTTGACCCGACGAAGATGCCGGGCGAGTACGCCGCCATCAACCAGCCCGCCGGCGCGGACCCGTGGAAGACCACGGACCTGATCGCCACCGCGGCCCTGGTGGGCGGGATCTTCGGGAAGGGCGGCGGCGGCGAGGTCGGGCAGGCGCAGCTCCTGCAGGCGTGGCAGAGCCGCTTCGGCCGCCCCCGCGGCACCCGGCTGTGGCGCCAATTCAACGGCCTCGACGATCCGGAGACGAACAACACGATCAAGGCGAAGCGCTTCGACTACCAGTCCGCGCCGCGCCGCCCCAACGTCGCCTCCTACGCCATCCCCGACCGGGGCTCGGTGGTCTCGGAGCCGATCGTGGCGTCGGGCGTCGACGCCCGCGCCACGGCCGCCGCGGCGCAGCAGACCCTGGAGCGCCCCGGCGGGCTGCTGGCCTTCCCGCGGGCCAACTCCAACGCCCTGCTGGTGTCGGGCAGCGAGTCCGCGTCCGGCCGCCCGATCGCCGTGTTCGGGCCCCAGGTCGCCTACTTCGCGCCGCAGATCCTGATGGAGCAGGACGTGCACGCGCCGGGGATCGACGCGCGCGGAGCCTCCTTCCCGGGCGTGAACCTGTACGTCCAGCTCGGGCGGGGGCGCGACTACTCCTGGAGCGCCACCTCGGCCGGCCAGGACATCATCGACACCTTCGCGGTCGACCTGTGCGAGCCGGGCGGCGCGGCGCCGACGATCCGCTCCTCGAACTACATGTTCCGCGGCCAGTGCCTGCCCATGGAGGTCCTGGAGCGCACGAACTCCTGGTCCCCGTCGGCCGCCGACCAGACCGCCGCCGGGACGCAGACCCTGCGGACGCTGCGCACCAAGCTCGGGCTGGTCCGCAGCCGCGCCACGATCCGCGGCAAGCCGGTCGCCTACGTGGAGCTGCGCTCGACGTACTTCCACGAGATCGACTCGGCCGGCGGGTTCAGCGACTTCAACAACCCGGACAAGATGCGCAACGCGGGCGACTTCCAGCGCGCGGCCGCGAAGATCGGCTATACGTTCAACTGGCTGTACATCGACAACCGGGACATCGCGTACTTCAACTCGGGCAACAACCCGGTCCGCCCGCCCGGCGTCGACCCGCTGCTGCCCACCCGCGCGGCCTTCGAGTGGGCGAACTTCAACCCCGACGACTGGACCGCGAGCTACACCGCGCCCGCGACCCACCCGCAGATCGTCAACCAGCAGTACCTGACCAGCTGGAACAACCGCCAGGCGCCCGGCTACAACAGCGGCTACTACTCCGTCCACCGGGCCGACCCGCTGGACGACGGCATCCGCAACGGGATCGCAGGGTCGGCCAAGATGACGTTGCCCCAGCTGGTGGACGCGATGGAGAGCGCGGCCACGATCGACCTGCGGGCGTACAAGGTGCTGCCCTACCTGCTGCAGGTGCTGGGCCGCCAGACCGACCCGGCGCTCCAGGACGCGATCAACAAGCTGCAGACCTGGCGGCGCCACGGCTCGCACCGCATCGACCGCAACCGCGACGGGACCTACGAGGACGCCGACGCCATCGCCATCCTGGACGCGTGGTGGCCGCGGCTGCTGACCGCCCAGTTCAAGCCGACCATGGGCGCGGGCCTGTTCGACGCGCTGCACGGCCACCTGGCGTTCGACAACGAGCCCAACAACCACGGCGACCACCTGGGCTCGGCCTACCAGGACGGCTGGTACGGCTACGCGAGCAAGGACCTGCGCACGCTGCTTCGGCGCCGGGTCCGCGGCCGCTACGAACGCGTCTTCTGCGGGGGCGGCAGCCGCGCGCGCTGCCGCCGGGCGCTGTCCGAGTCGCTGCGGGCGGCGCTCCAGGTGGATCGCGCCGCGATGTACCGCGACGACGCGTGCGCGTCGGCCGGCAAGCCGAGCGATCAGTGGTGCTTCGACACCATCCGCTTCCGGCCGCTGGGCGGCATCACGCAGCCGCTGATCCACTGGCAGAACCGCCCGACCTACCAGCAGGTCGTCGAGATCCAGAGCCACCGGCCCCGCTAGGGTCCGAGCGGTGGCCTGGGTCGAGTCGGTCTCCGCCTCCTTCAGCGCGCGCCACGAGTCCCAGGACGCCGAGGACGCCGCCCGCGTCCTGGAGGACCTGGAGGGCGTGCGCGACCGGCTGGGCGAGGTCTTCTCGCGCGCGCCCGGCGACCTGACGGTGGTCCTGCACGGGTCGCCCGCGGCGCTGGTCATGGCGCAGCCCTCCCTGCTGGTGACGCGCGCGCAGAGCGCTCCGGCCGCCCGGCGCTACCTCGTGGGCTGGTTCGGGGCCCGCGAGATCCACGTGCTCGCGCCGCGGGTGCTCGAAGCGCGCGCCTCGGGCGCCGAGGGCTCGCGCGAGGCCCTGATGCTGGCCCCGGCCGCGCTGTACGCCAGCGTGGTGGTCGGCGCCAACAACCCGGACCTGCCGCCGCCGTTCACCCTGGGCGCCTTCCGGCGCCTGTCGCGCTGGGCCTGGCTGGCCCACGGGGCGGCGCAGCACTTCTCCGGCCAGGTGCCCCACCTGCGCCCGGCCATCGCCAGGCGCCTGCGCGAGGGCCAGGCGCCGGCCTTTCCCCCGTCGCGCCGCGACGCCCTCCTGCTGGGCGGAACGGTGTTCGACCTGCTGGCCCGCGAGGAGGGCGAGCGGGCGGCCGCGCGGCTCGCCTCGATGCCCCTGGCGGCCGACGGCCGCGTGGCCCTGGAGCGGGCGTTCCACGGCCGGGCGCTCAAGCACACCGACGGCACCTGGCGCGCGCACCTCGCCCGCCTGGCCGCCGCCCCGTGAGCGCCGCGCCTCAGCCCAGGCCGCCGCTGCCCAGCCAGACGATCAGGCCGGCGAGGCCGACGCCGCCGAGCAGGAAGGCCAGGACGCGCAGGGGCGGCGTCGGCGGCCGCGCCGTCTCGTCGCCCACCATCTCGGCCTGGAGCAGCATGTCGCGGGCGGTCGCCGCGCCGGACTCCGGGACCATCACGTCGCGCGGGCCGGCGGCCAGGAAGTCGGGGACGTCGAAGCCGGCCGAGCGCCGCAGGATGCTCGGCACGCCCTCCTCCAGCAGCAGGCCCTGGATGAACTCGGCCTCGGCCTGGTTGCGTCCGCCGGCCACGCGCACCAGGTCGCCCTCGCTGTACTGGGGCTTGATCTTGCGCGCCCGGGCCTGGGTGTCGGTGACGGGCGCGTCGGCCACCGGGGTGCCCGCGTAGACCAGGGGCATCCGGCAGCTCGAGCAGAAGCGCGCTTCCAGCGGATAGGTCTGCGCGCAGCTGGGGCAGATCAGCGGCTCGCTCACTCGACCTCCAGCGCCACCTCTTGGACGTCCCCGCCGGGGCGGATGTCCCAGGCCCGGACGTCGGGCTCCTCGCCGGCGAGGCCGACGATCAGGTACAGCGTCCCGGGCCACCACTGCTCGCCGCGGCCGTCCACGAGGGCGACGCCGATGTCGGTCTGGGACGGGTAGGGCTCGCTGCGCGTGTGCGAGTGGTAGATCGCCCCGAGCTGCGCGCCCGCGCCCTCGATCTCCTCCACCACCCGGAAGATCTCGCGCCCGTCGATGTTGAACCGCAGCGGGCTGGCCTCGGTGTTCTGGGCGCGGTACACGCGCTCGGCGCGGCCGTCGCGCGCGGCCACCATTCCGCAGCACTCGTTGGGCGCCTCCTCGCGGGCGTGCGCCACCATCTCGTCCAGCAGCTCGCGTGAGATCCGCACGCGACGGAGGCTAGCGAGGCGGGCGGGGCGGCCGATCGAGCTCGGGGTCGGGCTCGTCGTCGGGCGGGCCGGAGAGGGACTCCTTGAACTCGCGCAGCCCGCGCCCGGCGGCCCGGGCGGCCTCGGGGAGCTTCTTGGGGCCCAGGACGAGCAGCGCGATGGCCAGCACCAGCACCAGTTCCATCGGGCCGATGTTGCCCATCACCCCGTCACCACCAGACGGTCGAGTCGAGGTCGGCGATCTCGTCCACGGGCTTGGTGTAGATCCCGGAGCTGAGGTACTTCCAGCCGTCGTCGCAGACGATGAAGACGATGTTGCCCTCGTCCATCTCGTTGGCCATGCGCACGGCGATGGCGGCGATGGCGCCCGACGAGACCCCGGCGAAGATGCCCTCCTCGTCCAGCAGCCGCCGCGTCCACACGATCGCGTCGCGGTTGGTCACGAAGATCTTGCGGTCCAGGATGCTCAGGTCGATGATCGGCGGGATGAAGCCGTCGTCGAGGGAGCGCAGGCCCTGGACCGGCTCGCCCTGCATCGGCTCGGCGGCCACGATCTTCACCGCGTCCCCGAGCTCCTCCTTCAGGCGCCGGCCGTTGCCCATCAGCGTCCCGCCCGTCCCCAGGCCGGCCACGAAGGCGGTGACCTCGTCCAGCTCCTCGAGGATCTCCAGCGCCGTCCCGTTGTAGTGGGCCAGCGGGTTGGCCTGGTTGCCGTACTGGTAGGGCATGTAGTACGAGGCGTCGGCCTGGGCCATCTCCAGCGCCTTCTCGACCGCGCCGTTGGAGCCCTTGGAACCGTCGCTGTACTCGATCTGGGCGCCGTACATATGCAGCAGCTGCGTGCGCTCGGGCGTCACGTTCTCGGGCATGACGACCTTCAGCGGGTAGCCCTTGCGCCGGCAGATCATGGCCAGCGAGATGCCGGTGTTGCCGGACGTCGGCTCCAGGATCGTCTGCCCCGGGCGGATGGCGCCGCGGGCCTCGGCGTCCTCGATCATGGCCCGCGCGACGCGATCCTTCACGGACCCGGTCGGATTGTGGGACTCCAGCTTGGCCCAGATGCGAACCCCCGGCTTGGGGGAGAGGCGGCGCAGCTGCACCAGCGGCGTGTTGCCGATGGCCTGCACGATGTCGCCGTAGCGACCCCCGCACGGCTTGTTCTCGAGGTGGGGCTCGAGGGCCATTACTTCACGAAGTGTAGCGCCGACCAGCGAACGATTTCACCGGACCCCTGGAT